>DATHSP010000268.1:0-11662 GCA_035464075.1 Thermoleophilia bacterium
CGCGAGGGGCTCGGCGCCGCGCAGGAGAGCGAGCGGGGGGCGCGGGCCGAGGCGGCGGCCGCGGCGACTGCGGCCGAGGCCGCCGGCGCGGCCGCCGCCGAGGCTCAGCGCGAGCTCGAAGAGGCGGAGACGCGCCACGGACAGACGGCCCGCGAACGCGCCGCCGTCGAGCGCGAGATCGAGGATCTGCGCGCCGCGCTCAGCGACGTGCACGACGTCGACGCCGAGGTGCTCACGCTCGCCGGCGACTACCCGGGCACGGCCGAGATCGCCGGCCTGGTCGGCTGCGAGCCGGGCTACGAACGCGCCCTCGGGGCGGCGCTGGCACAGCTCTCGGGCGCCCTGGCGGTGCCCGAACGGGTCGACGCCTGGGCGCTGTTCGGGGCGCTGAAGCGCGCCGGTGTAGGACTGGTGCGCCTCGTGCTCTCCGGGCGCGGGCGCCGCCCGGCGACCACGTTCCCGGGTGCCGCGCCGTTGCTCGACAAGGTCACCTTCGAGGGCGGTGAGGAGATGCCGTCGGTGCTCGCCGACGTGGTCATCGTCGACGACCTGCGTGCCGTACCGGCCTCCTTCCCCGGTCTCGCGGTGACGCGCAGCGGTGAGTACTACCGTCCCTCGTCCGGTCAGCTCGGTATCGCCGGCGGCGTGCCGGCGGCGCTGGTGCTGGAGCGTCGTGCGACCCTCGAGACCCTGCGCGGGCGGCTCGACGCCGTGCGCGCCCGCGAAGTGCGCGAGACGGCGGCGCTGGAGCGCGCCCGGGCTCGTGCGGCCGAGAGGCGCGCCGTCGCCGACGAGACCGCCAAGGCCGAGCGTCTGGCGCGCATCGCCGCCGAGTCGGCGGAGCGCGAGCTCGCGACGCTGCGATCGCGCGTCGCCGACCTCGAGGACGGGGCCGCGCGGGCGAGGCGCGGTGCCGAGGCGCTGGCGGCCGAGATCGCCGAGGCACAGGGCGAGGCCGAGCGGCTGCAGGCGGCGGCTGCGGCGAGCCTCACGCGGGAGCGACAGCTCGCCCCCGAACTGGCGGCCGCGGAGGACGTCGCGGCGACGGCCGCGGCGGCGCACGAGCGCGCCCTCGCCGCTACGCTGCGGGCGCGGGTCGAGCTCGACGAGCGCCGCCGTGCGCGCGCCCGCGCCGAGGAGGAGCGCCGGCGGGCCCGGGAGCGTGCCGAAGAAGGCCGCCGCCGCCTCGCCGAACTCGAGAAGAGACTCGGCCTGGCGCCCGGCGTGCGGGAGGCCTGCGAGGAGTTGGGCACGCGCCTGCGCGGCGTGCGCGAGCACGCGCAGGCGCTCGCCGACCGGCTCGACGAGTACGGCCCGGCCGAGGACGGGCTCGACCGCGACGGCCTGCGCCGCCTCGCCGAGCACGAGGCGGAGGAGCGCCGCCGGCTGCAGGACGCGGCGGCGAGGCGCACCGAGGTCGAGGTCGCCCTGGCGCGCCTCGACGACCGGCGCCGCGAGGTGGCCCTCGAGCTCGAGGAGGTGTCGGCGGCGCTCGAACAGGCGAAGTTCGCGCCGCCGGCCGACGACGACGAGGCGGCGGCGCTCCGCGACGAGCTCGTCCGCCTCGAGCGCCGCCGGGAGCGCCTCGGCCCCGTGAACCCTCTGGCCGAGGCCGAGTGCGCCGAGCTCGGCGAGCGCGCCGCCTTCCTGCGCGAGCAGCGCCGCGACCTCGAGCGTTCGCTCGAGGAGTTGCAGGGGCTGATCCGCGAGCTCACCGAGCGCATAGACCTCGAGTTCAAGGAGACCTTCGCCGCCGTGGAGCGCCAGTTCAGCCACATGGTGGGCGTCCTGTTCCCGGGGGGTCGCGGCCGGCTGGTCCTCGTCGCCGGCGACGAGGAGGGCGCCGGCCCCGGCGTCGCCGTCGAGGTCAAGCCGGCCAAGAAGCTGGGCAAGAAGCTGCAGCTCCTCTCCGGCGGCGAGCGCGCCCTGGTCGCCATCGCCTTCCTCATGGCCCTGGTGCTGGCGCGTCCCTGCCCCTTCTACATCCTCGACGAGATCGAGGCGGCGCTCGACGACGTGAACATCTCGCGGTTCGTCTCCCTGCTGCGAGAGTACCGCGACCGCACGCAGTTCGTCCTCATCACCCACCAGAAGCGCACCATGGAGGCCGCGGATGTGCTCTACGGGGTGACGATGGGGCCCGACGGGGCGTCGCAGGTGGTCAGCGCGCGGATGGCGGAGGAGGAGATCGACCGCGAGGCACGGGAGGCCGGCTGCCGGGGCGAGAAGAAGCCGGCCGGCGAGGCGGGCGCGCGTGACGAGGGCGGCGCGACCGGCACGGGCGCCGGCGCCGGCGCGGACGGCCCTGGCGAGGACACGACGGACGACGGAGCGAGGTAGCGCCGTGGAGTGGCACGAGGTCTTCAAGGGCATCGACCAGGCGGAGGTCCCGGCGGAGGTCATCGCCGAGGAGGAGCGCGAGAGCCGCGGCTTCTTCGGCAAGCTGCGCTCGAGCCTCGGGAAGGCGCGCGGCGCCGTGCAGGACCAGTTGAAGGGCGCCATCTACGTGGGCGTCGACCGCCGGCTGTACGAGCAGACCGAGGAGGCGCTGATCTTCGCCGACGTCGGGGTCGACGCGACGGTCAAGATCGTCGACGAGCTCGAGCGCCGGGTGACCGCGGCGCGCATCGAGATGCGCGACCCGTTCATGGACGAGCTGGCCGCGGTCATCGCCGGGACGCTGCGGCCCGAGGACCCCGAGCAGCAGCGCATCGACGTGAGCGCCGACCCCAGCGTGATCCTCGTGGTCGGCGTCAACGGGACCGGCAAGACGACGACCATCGGCAAGGTCGCCTGGCGCCTCAAGCAGCTCGGCAAGACCCCGCTCATGGTCGCCGGGGACACGTTCCGCGCCGCCGCCGTCGAGCAGCTCAGCGAGTGGGCGTCGCGGGTCGGCTGCGACATCGTCAAGCAGGCCGCCGACGCCGACCCGGCGGCCGTGGTCTACGACGGCATCGCGGCGGCGCGCTCGCGCGGCGCCGACGTCGTGCTCATCGACACCGCCGGCCGCCTCCACACCCAGGTCAACCTGATGCGCGAGCTGGAGAAGGTGCGGCGCGTGATCGAGCGGCAGATGCCGGGCGCGCCGCACGAGACCCTGCTCGTGCTCGACGCCACGACCGGGCAGAACGGCCTGCGCCAGGCGCAGCAGTTCCAGGAGGCCGTGGACGTGACCGGCGTCGTGCTGACCAAGCTCGACGGCACCGCCAAGGGCGGCATCGTGGTCGCGATCCACGACGCCCTCCGCATCCCGATCAAGCTGATCGGCGTCGGCGAGCAGCTCGAGGACCTGCGGCCCTTCGACCCCGACGCCTTCGCCCGGGCGATCTTCGGCGGCGACGAGGGCTGACGGCCCGGCGCCGCACGCACCCGTCCGTCGACGCTCGCCGTCGCGCTCCGGGCGGTATACTCGCGCGACCGAGCCTGACGTCGCCGGTGTGAGAAGGACGGCTTCAGGCTCGGTCGATCCACTCGTCGCCAGCGGCGAAACGAAAGGTCCACGACGCGGAGGAGCAGTGATGGAGAAAGAGATCTACGCGACCATCATGGCCATGTCGTCCCGGCCGGAGCACGTCACGAGCGACCGTATCGAGGCGCTCACGATGGGCCACGGCATGCTGAACCTCGCCGCCATGAGCGCGGCCAACGCGATGACCACCGAGATCCTGCGCGGGCGTGACACGAAGATCTCCGACGCCAACCTCGCCGACCTCGCCCTCGACTATGTGGTCGAGGTCGGCGTCAAGGCGGCCAAGGCGGCCGGCGCCGACGGCGCCAACGCGGCCCTCATCGCCGCCTCGCTGCTCCTCATCGCCGGCACCGAGTCCCGCGCCGGCGTGCCGGCCGGCAACCGCAAGCTCGGCGCCATCGCGCGCATGAAGGCCGGCGCCGACCGCGCCGGCGTGGCCGCGATCCCGACCTCGAAGCTGACCAACAAGCTCTCCGGCTTCGCCGCCGTGCAGGCGCTCTACGAGGCGATGCAGCGTGGCGACCTGGTGCGCGTGAACGGCGCCGACGTGCCCGCCTTCGTCGCCGGCGGCGCCCCCATGGGCCACAGCGCGCTGGGCGAGGACATCGTCTACATCGACCTCTGCACCAAGGGCACCCGGATCGCCGTCGAGGCGATGATGCAGGCCTACCACGGCGTCGGTATCAGCGCGAGTCCGATCCAGTGCGCGATGCTGGGCGCTGCGGCGGTGCTCGAGATCGTGAACCCCGACGGCATGATCGGGCCCGAGCACGGCGACTTTTTCGTCCACGGCACGGGCTACCTCGCCGGCAAGGGCGCCGCCGAGGCCGCCGGGCTGCCCGAGAAGCTGCACCTCCGGGGCACGAACAAGGAGTTCGACACCGCCAGCCTGGTCGGCGGCATGGGCATGCTGCTCAAGGACGTCGGCGCCCCGTCGGTCATCGGCATGATGACCCTCAACGAGATGCTCGCCGCTCTGATGGAGGCGCCGATGATCGGCGCCGGCTTCAGCGGCGGCCCCGTGAACCCGCCGCTCGCTCACCTCATGGCCGACGGCGTGATCGCCATGAACCTCCTGATCCAGAACGCGGGCGACATCGGCGCCTCGGCCGACGCCCTGCGCGAGCTCAAGCTGACGCAGTGGATCGACCCCGAGATCGCGGCCTTCTCGGCGAACACGATCGCGCGCAAGGCCGAGCAGGTCAGGCGCGGGCCGGTCACGGCGACGATCATCACGGCGACCGACGGCATCCGCGCCAACGCCCTGCACTGGCGCGCGCGCTACGCCTACGACGAGCTCGCCGCCGGCAAGTCGCTCGAGGACATCTGCGGCGCGCTCGACGCCCGCCGCAAGGCCAAGGTCGAGGCCAACGCCAGCGCGGTCATGAGCTTCTTCTTCGGCAAGACGATCACGGTCGCGTTCTCCAAGCTCAGCGGTGGCGCGCGGCGCTCCGACGCCTTCGCCCAGAGCTTCTGGGGCTTCGACGCCGACGTCGATGCCGTGGTCACGATCGACGGCGAGGAGTTCAAGTTCGAGGGCCTCACGCAGAACGTGATCCCCGACGCGGTGATGAACAAGAAGGCCGAGCTGTCGCTGCCGATCACGGTGGCCTCGGCGGTCGCCCAGGAGCTCATGTACCTCGGCTGCTGCACGGTCGACGCCGTCGTGCCGGCGGTGGTCGCCGCGGCGATGGGCAAGTACACCCCCAAGGAGGCCGGCACCTGCGCCGAGAAGGGCGCCCCCATCACCTGCTCGATCCCCGGCGCCAAGGGGACGGTGCGCGAGGTCGCGGCGCTCGCCCTGCGCATCATGCAGGACCTGGAGGACTGACCCGCAGGGGTCCGGTCCGCGAAGAGCCGGGTCCGCGCCGGCGCGCCGCCCGTAGCGCGGCCGGCGGACCCTCCGCTGCGGGAGGCGCGGCATGCTGCTGCTGGTCCAGATCGACGACCGTTCGGGAGAGGTGCTCGGGCACGCTCTCGAGGAGCTCGCGCAGATCGGCGTGCGCAACGTCCAGCTGTTCTCCTCGCTCACGAAGAAGGGCCGCCCGGGCAGCGTCCTCCTCGTCGACCTCGAGGAGGAGCTCGAGGCCGAGGTCGCTGCCTATCTCGCGGCCGAGCTCGGCGCCTGGGGCTATCACCTGCTGGCCGCCGAGCACCGGCACTTCGACGTCGAGAGTCGCGAACGCAACGTGACGATCGTCTGCGGGCAACGTCGGGCTGTGTTCCCCATGGCGGCGAAGTTCTTCAGTCACGGCGGCGCCCTGCTGCGCGTGAAGGTCGAGCGTGACGACGTCGAGGCCGTGCAGGCGTTCGTCCGTCAGGGTGAGCAGGTCGTCGCGAGCGAGGCCGTGCGCACGCTGATCGAACATGAGTTGCGGCGGTGGCCGGAGGCGAGTGCTGTCGAGGTGCGGCTGTGGTAGGGCGGCTGCAGGGAGGATGAGGAGACGTGACGACGGTCAGACCTGAGACGGCAGGCACCCTGCGTCGGGGCCGGCTCACTCACGGGAGCGGCGCGTGAACGCCGACGATCTGCGGGCGCTCCTTGAGAGCGTCCGCGACGGCACGGCCGACGTCGAGCGCGTCGTCGAGCGGCTGCGGAGGCTGCCGTTCGAGGAGCTGGGGTTCGCTCACGTCGACCACCACCGCGGGTTGCGTCGCGGGTACGGCGAGGCGATCTTCTGCTCGGGCAAGACCGTGGAACAGGTCGCCGCCATCGCCGAGCGCATGGTGGCGTACGGGCACACGAACGTCCTCGCGACGCGCGCCGACCCGGCGCAGCTCGATGAGCTCGCGCGCCGGGTCCCGGCGCGTCTCCACCGTGAGGCGCGTATGGCCGTGCTGAACCCCCGCCCGGTGACCGCGGTGGGCCTCGTGTGCGTGCTCAGCGCCGGCACCTCCGACCTGCCGGTCGCGGAGGAGGCCGCGGTCACCGCCGAGGCTTCGGGGAGCCGGGTCGAGCGCGTGTACGACGTGGGAGTGGCAGGCATCCATCGCCTGCTCTCGTACCGCGAACTGCTGGAGCAGGCCCGTGCGGTGGTCGCGGTCGCCGGCATGGAGGGCGCCATGCCAAGCGTCGTCGGCGGACTCGTCGCCTGCCCGGTGATCGCCGTGCCGACGAGCATAGGGTACGGTGCCAGCCTCGGTGGTCTCGCCGCCCTGCTGGGCATGCTCAATTCGTGCTCGCCCGGGGTCTCGGTCGTGAACATCGACAACGGTTTCGGCGCGGGCTACCTCGCCAATCTGATCAACCGTACGCCGGGTCCTGACGAGGCCTGCGAAGAAGTGCAGGCCGCGGGACGCCCGACCGAGACGTGCCCGGATCCCGACACGACGGAAGGCGCCCGCGGGGACGTGGCGTGAGGGTCGCCTACCTCGACCCCTCGAGCGGGGTCAGCGGCGACCTCCTGCTCGGTGCCCTGGTCGACGTCGGCGTGCCGCTCGCCGTGCTGCAGGCGGCGGTCGACACCCTGGGCGGCGGCGGGCTGAGCCTGAAGCCCGCCACCGTCCTGCGCCACGGCGTCAGCGGGACCAGGGTCGATGTGACGTACCCCGAGCAGCACGAGCACCGCTGCCTGAGTGACATCGTGGCCATGATCGCGGCGAGCGGCCTGCCGGCCGGCGTGCGCCGGCAGGCGATCGCGGTGTTCACGCGCCTCGCCGAGGTCGAGGCGGCCGTGCACGAGGTCGCCGTCGACGAGATCCACTTCCACGAGGTCGGCGCGGCCGACGCGCTCGCCGATGTCGTCGGGGCCGTCACCGGCTTCGACGCCCTTGCGGTCGAGCGCGTGCTCGTCGGACCGGTCAACGTGGGCTCGGGCCGCGTCACCTGCGCCCACGGCACGCTGCCCGTGCCGGCGCCGGCCACGGCGGGTCTGCTCGAGGGCTGGATGTGCTACGTCGCCGGCCCGCGCCGCGAGCTCACGACACCGACCGGCGCCGCGGTCGTGACCACCCTCGGGGAGCAGGTGGCGGCGATGCCGGCGTTGCGCGTCGAGCGCGCCGGCCACGGCGCCGCCTCCTGCGACCCGCCGGGTTGGGCGAACGTGTTGCGCCTCGTCGTCGGCGAGACCGCCGCGCTGCCGCCGGCCTCCTCCTGACACGCCGACGCGGACCTCCCGCGACGCCCGTGTGCCGGCCCCTCGCGACGCCCTGACGCGGCCTCCCGGCAGCGCACACCGCCCCGATACGGGCATCGTGAGCCCGCCGGCGACCCGCGCGACACCCGCCGCACGCCCTCGGATGCGAGTCGCATAATCCTTCGCTCACCCCGTTCTCACGGTGGCTGAGTGACTAACGTTCAGGCTGGTTTCGGCGCTTTGGAAACTGGATAGGACTGCGCGCAAGGAACAGTCCGCGACTCCGCCGAGAAGTGACGTCAGGTCCATGGCTACCCTGCGGAGGGGACTGCCCGGCTGTAGAGGTTCTCCGCCCCCGTACAGCCGGGCTGCCGAGAGTGAAGCACGTGCTCGGCAGCCCGGCTGCTTCCGTTTGTCACGACCGCCAGGTCGCAGGGGTGCGGAGCCTCGGGCTCCGACGCACGGCGGATGGGCCGCGAGCCGCCAGGAGGTGCACACGCAGGGACCAGGAGCGACGCCCACCCTTCATCGACTCGACGTGCAGGCACCACATGAGTGACGTGCGGGCATCACACCAGCCAAAGGAGGGCCAGGTATGCAGTGCTACGTGTGTGCGAAGGCAGGCAAGCAGACGGAGGCGGTCGGGATCTGCATCGTGTGCGGCATGGGTCTCTGCATGGAGCACGTGATCAGGGAGGACGTCGACATCTGGGAGGGCGGCTACCCGTTCCCGCAGAAGAAGGCGCGCAAGCAGCTGCCGCGGATCCTCTGCGAGGAGTGCCGCGACGTCCTGGTCTGAGCCCACCACCTGAAGCTGTGTGCCCGCGAGCGTGGCCGTGCGAGTCGGCGGCCGGCTCTCCACGCGGCGAAGAGACGATCCCAAGGACGAGACGAAGTGAGGTGATGCGCTCCCGGTTCAAGTTCACGACGTCGATCGGAACCCACGAGTCACGGAGGTAACGATGTCGCTGTACGAGAAGGTCGTCGACGAAGCCGTAGGCGCGACCAGAGCCGTCTTCGGCGTGAACAAGGAGAAGCGCGGCGGCAAGTTCCACGTCAAGGACGCGAAGCCGTACGTGGACGCGGTGAACAAGATGAAGGCCGGGGAGGGGCAGTCGAAGGAGGTCATCGCGCTCCACGTCGACTCGGTGAACGCCCACTTCGACATCATGACCGGGCTCACCGACTACGTCCGCCCCGAGGACGACCCGTTCGTCGAGCACTATCAGACCCCGCCGATCCTCGAGATCCTGTACGACGAGGACGCGGCCTTCAAGGCCTCGATGTGGAAGTTCATCGACGCGATCGGCGCGCAGGCGGCGCTGGTCGGGCGCGAGGCGGTGCGTCGCTACGGCGGCATGTACGGCCCCACCTGCGTCGTCGACTTCGCCATGTCGGTCGGCTCGGTGCCGAACCTGGTGAACCAGATCCTCATCGACCTCGACATCCCCGCCGACCACAAGAAGACCATCCTCGCCAGCAAGTCCTGGGGCATGAACACCTCGTACGGGCTCGGCGGGGCGCTGCGCGGCGCCATCGAGTCCGGCAAGACCCTGGCCGAGGCCGAGAAGGCCGAGATCGAGATGCTGCAGATGGTCTATCGCGAGCCGATCGCGGCACAGGCTCACCTGATGGACACGCACAACCTCGGCGGTCACGGCCCGCACAACTCGTTCGACGTGCGCAAGTACATGCAGCAGTACAAGGACCGCATGAAGCCGACCATCGTCGCGGCGATGAAGGCGGGCGTGCACCAGGCGAACATCTGCGCCGTGCCGGCCTACTGCGTCGGCGACGTCGCCCACCACACGGCGCAGTCGGCCTACAACATGTTCAACGACGACATGGTGTTCGCGATCTACGAAGCGGTGACCGACGTCCTCGAGAACACGCTGCGGCGCGGTCTTGCGAAGGACGCCTACAAGAGCGTGTACGACGTGCTCTCGGTGGCCACCGGGTCGACGGCCTGCGCGACCGCCTACATCCTGTGGAAGGACAGCTTCACCGTGCCGATGGTGATCGACCTGCTGAACAAGCGCTTCCACAACTACTGCGCCATGCACCCGGACCGCGGCGAGGCCGACGAGCTGCACAACGTCGACTTCATGGACATCCTCAAGCGCGGCGAGGCGATCCTCGACATCGCGCCGTTGGGCAAGGGTGCCAAGGTCAAGGGCATCGACGTCGACCTCAGCCCGATCGACGACCACGAGGTCATCGCCAACCCGCAGCGCTACACCTACCCGGCCTGCGCCATCACGCAGCGGTTCGCCGCCCTCATGACGCTGGCGGACTTCCCCTGCTTCCTGACGCCCGAGTGCACGACGGCGACCATCATGACCAACGCCGTCGCCGTGGCGCCGGACAAGCCGGGCGCGCCGGTGCGCTACTGCAAGGACTGCGCGACCTGCACGCTGATCAAGAGGAACGTCCCGATGGCGACCGGCATCGGCACCGGGGCCAAGGGCTACTGCCAGTGGCACCTCGCCGTCTGAGGCAGGAGTTGATCGCCTTAGTCTGACGAGCGGTCGAACGGGTGACGGGCGGGGGCTGAGAAGCACTCGAAGGCCCCCGCCCCGGCCCCCGTCTCCATCCACTGACTGCAGGAGGTGGTACTGTGCCGCAACCGACTCTCGCGAAGCGTTGCATCGCCGAGCTGATCGGGACTTTCGTGCTCGTCTTCCTGGGCACGGGTTCGGTGCTCGCCGTGGTCATCTTCCTCGGCGGCGTCGATCCCGGCGGCCTCTTCCTCATCGGCTTCGCCTTCGGCGTCGCCGTCCTGGCGATGATCTATACCTTCGGCCATATCTCGGGCACCCACATCAACCCGGCGGTGAGCATCTCGCTGTGGGCGACCGGGAGACTGCCGGCCAAGGACATGGTGGCGTACATCGTGGCGCAGCTCATCGGCGCCTTCGGCGCCAGCGTGGTGCTCATCATCATCCTGGGCACCAGGGCGGTCGACGCCGGCATGGGCGGCACCGCCCCGGGCACGGACATCAGCTACATCCAGGCCATCGTCTCCGAGGCCGTGGCGACGTTCTTCCTCGTCCTCGTGATCTGGGGCGTCGCGGTCGACAAGCGTGCGCCCGCGGGGTGGGCCGGCCTGGCCATCGGCCTAATTGTCGCCGCCGACATCTGGGTCACCGGCCCGTGGACGGGCGCGTCGATGAACCCGGCGCGTTCCTTCGGCCCGATCCTCGCCCTGACGTTCTGGGGCGGCGAATACAGCTGGGGTGACTTCTTGATCTACATCATCGGCCCGGTCGTCGGCGGTGTGCTGGCGGCGGTCGTGTACGACTTCGTCTCCGACGTGAAGAAGCTGGACTAGCCTGCAGCCGCGACGCCCGGGTGACCGGGCAGGCTGCTAGGCTGCTGCGAGACGCACGCGGCGGGGGCCGGCCCAAGGTCGGTGCCGGCCCCCGCCCGCGTCTCCCCGCCGCTCTCCCGCCTCAGTGCCGGGACCGGCGGGTCGACGACCGGCCACGCGACGCCACAGGGGAGCGATGAGCACACCGTCCGACAACACCGTCCTCGCGCCCGGCATCACCGTTCTCGGCGTCGCCGGCAGCCCGCGCCGCAAGGCGACGCACTACGCCGTCAACGAGGCGCTCGAGTACGCCGCCGGGCAGCACGGCGTCGCCGTCGACTACTACACCCTCCACCGCAAGGACATCGGGTTCTGTCGGCACTGCGACTACTGCATCCGCAAGCGGCAGGGCTGCATCATCGAGGACGACATGGCCGAGCTCTACCCGAAGTTGCTCGCGGCCGACGCGTGGATCCTGGGTAGCCCCGTCTATCAGGGCCAGATCAGCGGGCAGCTCAAGGCGGCGCTCGATCGCTGCCGGGCGCTGGTCGCAAAGGACCAGCACGCCTTCCGCGACAAGGTGGGTGCGGGGCTCTGCGTCGGGGGCGACCGCAGTGGCGGCCAGGAGCCCGCGCTCCTGTCGCTGATCGGGTTCTTCATCATCAACGAGATGGTCCCGGTCGGGGGCGGCTCCTTCGGGGCCAACCTGGGAGCCGCCGTCTGGTCGCGGGACAAGGGCGCCGAGGGCGTCAAGGCCGACGAAGAAGGGCTGGCGGCGTCGCACCGCGTCGTCGACCGGCTCGTGCG
>DATHSP010000269.1:0-2641 GCA_035464075.1 Thermoleophilia bacterium
CCGACGGTCGCCGCGTCACACTCGACCTCGCGGTGACCGTCGGCGGTCGTCATCCCGACCGGCAACTTGACGCTGACCCTGGCCATGGGCCTAAGCCTGGAGCTCCTTGTCCATCTTGTCGACCTTGAGGTCGACGGCGAGCACGTGCGGGTTCTGGCAGAAGGCGATGCACTGGGGCTCGCCGTCGCAGAGGTCGCACTTGAAGGCGACGCCGCGCTCGGGGTGCTCGTGGATGACCCCGGTCGGGCAGACGTCGTAGCACTCGCCGCAGTTCGTGCACTTCTCCTCGTCGACGACGAGCACGTAGCCCTTGACGACGTCGCCGTTCTTCGCCTTGCCCGGGTAGTCGCCCTTGACGCGGACCGTGATCTCCTTGGTCACGATGGCGTCCTTCGGGCAGGCGTCCTGGCACTTGGCGCAGGCGGTCTGCAGGCAGGTGTGGCCCTTGATCGCCCCGGTCGTCGGGTTGACCTCTGAGAAGAGGCGGGCGACGCTCGGCCGGTAGGCGCCCTCGTGCTGCGCCGAGCAGGCGAGCTCGCACATGTGGCAGCCGGTGCACTTCTTGCTGCTGATCATCACGTGAGGCATGTGATCTTCCCTTCGTCTCTCGTGGACCGGCCGGCTAGAGGCGCACGTCGATGCCGAGCTCGGTGAGCTTGGCCTCTGAGGGGACGCCGGAGGCGTCCCACCCGCGCTGCGTGTAGTACTCGGCCATCATGGCGTTGAACTTGTCCTCGCCGACCGCCTGCCCCGCCGAGGGACCCTCGGCGAAGGCGCCCGACTCGGCGTAGAGCCTCTTCGGAAGGTCGTCCTTCTCGACGCCCTCGCGCAGGTTGAACAGGCGGCCGAGGTTCCAGACGCGCTCGCCGATCTTGAGCACCTCGTCCTCGGTGAAGTCGCGGCCCCAGAGCTCCTTGAAGAGGATCGCGAGCTGCTCGGGCGTCACCGCCCAGAAGTCGCAGAGGATGGCGCTGAACTTGATCGAGCTCATGTTCTGCCCGATGAAGCCCTTGGAGGAGTCGCCGACGACGATCTGCTCGATCTTGGCGGCGTCGATCTCGTTGGCCGGCGAGGTGCCGCCGACGACCTCGTCGCCCGTCGGGTAGGTGCGCATGTGGCAGCCGCCGCGGTCGCTGGTCGCGTAGCCGACGCTCATGCCGAAAGAGCCGCGCGGGTCGTACCCCGGGAGCTCGAGGCCCTTGACCTCCATCGCCAGCTCCGGATGGCCGTACTTGGCGGCCAGGGCGCGCGCGCCGAGGGCGAGCTCGGCGCCGATGCCCTCTCGCTGCGCGATCAGCGTCGGCGCCTTGATGTAGCCCTCGACCTCGCCGAAGCGCAGGCCGAAGTCCTTGATGCCCTTCTCGGTCATGTCCATGGCCAGACCGACGACCGATCCCGAGGAGATGGTGTCGAGGCCGAGCTCGTCGCAGAGCTCGTTGAACTTCATCAGCGCGTCGATGTCGTCGATGCCGCAGTTGGCGCCACAGAGGGCGATGGTCTCGTACTCGGGGCCCTCGCCGCGCACCGTCTCGCCGGCGAAGGTCGTGGCGTGGAAGTTGCGGCAGCCGATGGCGCACTGGTAGCAGGCGCGCTTCTTTGTGCGGATCTTCTGGAACGCCTCGGAGTTGATCTTCTCCGCGCCCTCGAACTCGCCCGCCGACCAGTTGCGCGTCGGGAAGGCGCCGGCGCCGTTGACCGGGTCGACGAGGACCGGCGTGCCCTCCTCGTGGGCCCAGAGGTTGTCCTCGGTGAGGATGTACTCCTCGTGCATCTTGTAGATGAGGCCGAGGAAAGCCTTCGCGTCGCCCACCGGCACCGCGCCGGTGCCGCGCACGACCACGGCCTTGAGGTTCTTGTCGCCCATGAGGGCGCCGTGACCGCCACGGCCGGCCTTGTGGTACTGGTCGGTCGAGATGCAGGCCCACGGGATCTTCGCCTCGCCGGCGGGGCCGATGGAGAGCGTCTTGGCGTCGGGGTCGACGTCCTTGCGCATGGCCTCCTCGACCTCGGAGGTCTTCATGCCCACGTACTTGTCGGCCGGGCGGAACTCGACGACGTCGTCCTTGACGACGACGACCGTCGGCTTCGCCGCCTTGCCCGTGATGATCACCGCGTCGTAGCCCGCGAACTTGAGCTCGGGCGCGAACGAGCCGCCGACGTAGCTGTCGGTGTAGATGCCGGTCGTGGGACTCTTGCAGCCGACCACGAGGCGCGACGCCGTGGTCACGCCGGTGCCCGCGAACGGCCCCGTCATCAGGATGATGGGGTTCTCGGGCGCCCACGGGTCGACCTTCGCCGGCACCTCCTGCCACATGTAGCGCAGCAGCAGGCCCTTGCCGCCGATGTACTGCTCGGCCCACTCCATGTTCAGCGGCTCGACGGCCGTCGTGCCGGCGCTCAGGTCGATCCTGAGCACGTTGCCCTTGTAGAAGTCCAAGGCGTCCTCCCGGGAGACTCGCTGACTCGTGCCCCGCGGTGCTGCTGTGGTGACGGGGATAGGCGAGTGCCATTCTAGCCAGTGGCCGGTCGTGGGAGCAACTGACGACGAGCGAAACCGCGCTCGGACGGGTGTCCGAAAAGGCCAGCAAACGGCGTGGCCCGAGGCGCGGTGGCAGCGGGGAGCGGGGCGGCGGGGCGCCGT
>DATHSP010000270.1:0-4580 GCA_035464075.1 Thermoleophilia bacterium
CGCCGAGTGGGTCGGCGAGCGCCTCGGCGCGGCGGACGGCCGGCTGCTCGACCGCGAGGCGGATGCGACCGCCGGAGGACTGCGCGCGCGCCCGCTCCCGGCCCTGGAGGACAACGCCGCGATGGCCGACGTGCTCCTGCGGCTCGAGGCATATACGGGCGAGCCCGGCTACCGCCGGCGGGCGCTCGCCCTCCTCGCCGCCTGGGTGCCGCACATCGCCGGCTCCGGCGTCGGCGCGGCGCCGTACGCCGCCGCGCTGCTGCGGGCCCTCGAGCGCCCGGACCACCTCGTCGTCGTCGGGCGTGACGTCGACGGCGCGGCCGACGCGCTCCACACCGCCGCCCTCCTGGCCCGTCGCCCTCTGCGAACCGTGCAGCGGCTCGACCCCGAGCGTGACGGAGGGCGTCTCGCCGGCCGAGGCCTGCCCGCCGGCGCGGCGGCGCCGGCCGGGGCCGCGGCCGCCGTCTACGTCTGCCGCGGCACCTCCTGCCTCGCGCCGGCCTTCTCGCCCGACGAGCTGCGCGAACGCCTCGCGAAGGGCTGACACGCGCCGAGCCGCCGAGCCGGCGGTATCTCAGTCCGCGCGCACGGTGAGCACGGTCGACACCCCATTCGCGCAGATGTCGCCGTTCACGAAGCGGGCGCGCAGCACGTGCGTGCCGCTGCCCACCCGGAAGGTGATCGTCTGGGCGGACGCGCGCGGGGCGCTGCGGATCACGACCCACCGGCCGTCCCTGAGCTTCTCGAGCAGCACGGTGCCGGTCGCGGCGACCGGCCGGACCTTGACCGTCAGGCGCGCTCCCGTGGACAGGCGCTCGGCACCCAGGCTCACCGCCGCCCTGACCTTCACCGACACGGCGCCGTTGGCCGTCAGGTACTGGCTGGTGGGCCGCGTGCGCACGATGATCCGCGTGTTCCGGCGCAGGTCACCGACCTTCGTCGCGAACCGTGCGGCTCCGCCGTCACCCCGCGCCGTGATGGTCTTCACGTACGTTTCCCCGGTGCGGCCGGCGTCGAGGCGCAGCACGTCGAGCTTGATCTCGCCGTCCACGGCGGAGACGGCGCCGGAGACCACGACGCCGCCGCCGAACGGCACCGTCGTCCGGTCGGCTTCGACGCGGACCCGGGCGGTCTCCCCCCGGAACTCGTTGCCGAACACGCAGGGCGTCGCCAGCCGCGCCTCGACGGTGATCGGCTGCTCCATGGAGTAGTCCGGCTCGAAGACCACTGTCAGGTCGCTGTTCGGGGGGGTCGCGTTGATCTCGTCGACGAGCTCGGCCAGGGTCCGCGGCGGCGAGGTATCGGGCTCGTAATCGTCGTAGTCGTCCCACATGCCCCGCGAGGAGGGGGTCACCACCAGGGTCCCCGATCTGGCCACGCCCTTCGGGAGAGTCAGCGTCCCCTCCACCGTCCGCAGCTCCCTCGACCCGTAGGCGTAGTACTGGACGACGACGGCGTTGTCCCCCACCACTAGGCCCTTCGGGAGCACGAGGCCGGCGATACGGGCGGAGCGGCGCTCAGGAGAGACCGCCGCGTCGAGCTCTATCGACTCGACGTGCGGTCGCAGCACCCCGTCCGCGTCGTCGGCGAGTGGGGCGAGCATGGAGTTGACGTCCGTTGTCGCCTGCATGGCCACATCGTCGCCGGTGTCCCAGAGGTTGTCCCGTTCGAGCACGTAGGTCCCCGTCCTGTCGGAGACGACGACGCGCGTCGTCGTCTCGGCGCTGCCGGCGTAGTACTCGATGTCGTTCGCCGCAGTCAGGGCGTACAGCGTGACGTAGGGCACGGCCTGGAAGTAGTACGGCTGTGTGAAGAGCCACTGCGAGACGCTCGACCGGTCGGTCACCTCGATGCCCTCCGTCGGGTAGACCGCGTGGGTCGTCACCGGAACCATGTCCGCGGTCCGGTCGAGACGCGCGACGACGCCCCAGTAGCGGTCCTGGACGACAGCCCCCTTCTCATCCCTGGGCGCGACGAGCTTGTAGGGCGCGAGGAGGCTCGGCCACACGCCGGACACGTAGCCGGCGTGCAGCGCCGCCTCGGTCGGCCCGGCCCACCACAGGGGATGGCCGAACAGCAGCGCGGTGTCGCCGTCGACGTACGTGACGGTGCCCGCCGCGCCGAACCAGACCGTGCCCCTCGAGAACATCGCGACGCACGGCGAGCCGGCCTCGAGCGGCGGCGCCGGCGGGCCGTCCCAGACGCCCCCGCCGGCGGCGGGCCGCACCGTCAGACCGTTGCGCTCCAGCCGGGCCGCGAGTGCCTGGTAGGCGCGGCTCTGAGGGCGCAGGCCGCCGATCTCGACCAGGGCGAGGGGGGCCATGATGGTCTGCTCGGCGGCGGCCTCGAGGCTCTCGGCCGCCCCGACGGAACGTGCGATCACCACGCTCGAGAGTCGTCCCTGGTCGGTCGCGACCGGCTCCGCGAGGTCGTACGTGCCGACGACGGCGGCCGGCTCCTGCGCGTAGGTCGCCTGCAGGTCGGCCATATACTCGATCGGCGTCGCCAGACCCATGCCGCCGAGCGTGAACTGGTCGCCGTAAGAGACGGCGCCGACGAGCTTCGGGCCGGCGCCGGCGTCCACGTAGACCGGACTGCCGCTCATCCCCAGCGCGATGCCGCCGATGCGGTCGATCTCCGGCCCCGTCGCCTCAAAGAGGATCAGGCTGCCCCAGGCGTCCTCGACCAGCGCGTGCACCGTGACGGGGATCTCCTCCACGGCGTAGCCGCTCATGGCCGTCTTCATGTGGCCGTCCAGCGGTCCGCTCTCGAGGCGCGCACGGAGCTCGTCCAAACCGAGGGTCTCCTCCGCCGGTGCGCCGGCTGCGGGGGCGACCGTCACGAGCATCGCGAGGAGAAGGAAGAGGACGAGGCAGATCGCGCGCGCAGCCCTCCCGAACCGACGATGGTGCTGCATGTGCCCGCTCCTTCCCCACGCCACCCGGCTCGCCGGGCGACTCCGCTTCCCCGACCGACGCAGATGCCCGCCCAGAGGGCTCTGGACGCGATGGGGGATCGAACGGTGCCGCGCCGCCCGGCGCGCACGACTTGTCCTGCCCTGGGCCGACGCTCGCGACGAGCGCCGCTCCTTGGGCGCACAAGGGTTCACGAACGGACGGCGGCCCACGACGCCCCATGCCGTCGGCCGCTCGCAGGGTCGGCCCATACGACCCTGGCGACGCCCATATGCGCATCGGCCCGGGGGCCGTGTCAAACCCGGGCGCGCGTGTCACCGCCGCGAACGCGCGGTCGCCGGCCTTGTGCGTGCGGCGCCGGCCTCGCGCGCCCGGCGCCGGCCTCGCGCGGCGTCTCGGCCCTTGCACCCCGGCCGGCGTCCCTGTGCAATTGGGCGGTCCACCCTGGAGGCCGCATGCTCACCCTGTACCAGGTCGAATGGTGCCCGCACTGCCACCGCGTGCGGAAGGTCCTGACCGAGCTCGGTCTCACCTACGTCGCCGTGAACGTGGCGGCGCGGCAGGAGGAGCGCCCGGACGTCGTCGCCCTCACCGGCGCGCCGGCGGTCCCCGTGCTGCAGGACGGCGACCGCGTCGTCGCGTCGTCGGGCGAGATCATCGAGTACCTGCAGGCGACGTACCCGGAGCCCGAGGACGCCGCCGACCACCGGGCGAGGGGCGCCTACCGCAACGCGGTGCGCACGTCTTTGGCGCCGCAGGCCGCAGCGGCGCGCTTGCGCGAGCTGCTGGAGGAGCAAGGCTTCGCGGTGCTGGCCGAGATCCCCGGCGAAGCGATCTCGGCCCGCCTGCCGGGCGACTACCTGCTGCTCTACGCGGCGGCCCCGGCGGCGGCGGCGATGGCCGTCGCGGCCGACCCGGGCGCGCCCACGGCGGTGACCCTCCCGTTCGCCATCACCCCGGTGGAGGACGGCAGCCTCGTCGCCGCGCCCGACCCGGTCGGCCCGGTATGGGTCTACGGCGAGCCGCGGCTGCTCAAGCCGCTGGCGGCTCTCCGCGAGCGCGTGGCCCAGGTCTTCGCCGGCTTCTGACCCTACTTCCAGCGGTAGGCGCGCAGGGCGCCCCAGGAGGCGGCCAGCGCGACCGCGGCGAGGATCAGCAGTTCGAACCAGTTCCAGCCGAATCCGAGCCACGCGTCCTGGATCGCGAGTACCGCGTGGCTCAGCGGCAGCCACTCGCCGATCGTCACCATCAGACTGGTCATCACCTCGGTCGGCGGGCCGGTGCCGGAGACGAAGAGCATGACGAAGAACAGCATCAGGCCGGCGCCCTGCGCCGCGCGCGGCGCCGGCAGCAGCGCGCCGAGAAGGGCGCCGATGGCGGCGAAGCACACCGTGGTGACGATGAAGGCGACGGCCACGGCGAGGGCGTCCGCGGGCCGGCTGACGCCGTACACCAGCCAGCCGAAGAACCAGACGAGCACCGCGCCGAAGGCAGCGAGCACGAGCGCCGCCGCGACCTGGGCGCCGAGGACGATCCACATCGGCACCAGGGCGGCGCGGAAGCGGCGCAGCACGCCGCCCTGACGATAGCCGGTCAGGTGCGCCGGCAGCATGATCACGCCGATCGAGGCGGCGACCAGGGCGAAGTACGCGGGGACGTAGTAGT
>DATHSP010000271.1:0-8275 GCA_035464075.1 Thermoleophilia bacterium
CGCCGTCGCGCCGCGCCCGTTGACCCACGGGGCCGGCTCGAGACGCTCCTTCCCCGCGGTGGTGCGACGCGTGCTCACGTTCCCGTTCTCCCGCCTCTCAGCTTCTCGACCAGCTCCATGAAGTGTTCGCCCCGGTGCTCGTAGCTCCTGTACTGGTCGAAGCTGGCGCAGGCGGGGCTCAGCAGGACGACGTCACCGGTGCCGGTATGCGCCGACGCCCACGTCACGGCGGCCTCGAGGTCGGGCAGGGACAGGCAGGGTACGGCAGCGAGCGGAGCGCTCGCGGCGCGGCGCCGGAAGGCGTCCTCGAGG
Source organism: Thermoleophilia bacterium (assembly GCA_035464075.1). Classification (GTDB taxonomy): domain Bacteria; phylum Actinomycetota; class Thermoleophilia; order UBA2241; family UBA2241; genus UBA2241. Next base: position 313 of record DATHSP010000271.1, read on the forward strand.
GCATGGCGCGCCTCGCCGATGAGAAGGACCTCGCGGACGCGGCCCTCGCAGGCCGCCGCGAGCTCGTCGAAGGACGACCCCTTGCCGCGTCCGCCGAGGACGAGGACGACGGGGCCGAAGTAGGCGGTCAGGGCCTTCAGGGTCGCGTCGACGTTGGTCGCCTTGGAGTCGTTCACGTAGGTCACGCCGTCGACGACGCCGACCACCTGCAGACGGTGGGCCACGGGGGCGAACGTCTGCAGTGTGGCCGCGATGGAGGAGGGGGACGCCCCGACGGCCACCGTCGCCGCGGCCGCGGCCAGCGAGTTCTGCAGGTTGTGCTCGCCGCGCAGCGAGAGCTCGTCGGGGCGACAGAGCGCGACACGCTCGCCGTCGAGCGCGAGCCAGAGCCGGCCGTCGCTCACCCCGGCCGCTTGCCCGAGGACGCCGTCCCCGGTCGAGAACCAGCGGCGACGGCCCTCCCCGGGGATCGTCTCGGCGGCCGTGCCGGGGTCGTCGGCGTTGAGCAGGGCGAGGTCGCCCGGCCTTTGGTTCTCGAAGACGCGCAGCTTGGCCGCCGCGTACCCCGCGTAGCCGCCGTGACGGTCGACGTGGTCCTCGCTGAGGTTCAGCAGCACGGCGACGTCGGGCCTGAAACGGTCCACGTCCTCGAGCTGGAAGCTCGAGAGCTCGGCGACGACGACCGCCGCGGGGTCGGCGTCGAGGGCGAGCTGCGCCAGGGCGAGCCCGATGTTGCCGCCGATCGCGGCGGGGATGCCCGCCTCTTCGAGGATCCGGCCGGTCAGGGCGGTGGTCGTCGTCTTGCCGTTCGTGCCGGTGATGCCGATGAGGCGGTTCGGCAGGAAGCGGGCGGCGAACTCGACCTCGCTCCAGAGCGGGACGCCGCGCGCGACGGCCGCCTCGACGACGCGGCTCCCGCGCGGCACCCCCGGGCTCTTCACCACGAGGTCGGCCCCGCCCGGCAGCGACGCCTCCTCCCCGGTCCGCACCTCGGCCCCCGCCGCCTCGAGCTCGACGCGGACCTCGGCCGCGGTCTCCGCGCTCTCGTCGAGCGCGACCACGCGCACGCCGGGCAGGCGCTCGAGGGCGAGGCGGACCGCGGGACGGCCGCTGCGGCCGAGCCCGAGCACGACGAGGGTGCGGACGCCGTCGAGCTCCACGGTCAGAAGGTGGCGTAGTAGGCGACGAACCCGGCGCCGGCGAAGATCGCGGCGACGATCCAGAAGCGCACGATGATCTTGGTCTCCGACCATGCCTTGAGCTCGAAGTGGTGGTGCAGCGGGGCCATGAGGAAGACGCGCTTGCCGGTGAGCTTGAAGACCGCGACCTGGAGGGCGACCGAGCCGGCCTCGAGCACGAAGAGGCCGCCCATGATGACCAGCGCCAGCTCGGTGCGGGTGAGGATCGCCATGGCGGCGATCGCGCCGCCGAGGCCGAGCGAGCCGGTGTCCCCCATGAACACGTCGGCCGGGAACGAGTTGTACCAGAGGAAGCCGAGGCAGGCCCCGCCGACGCAGCCGGCGACGACCATGAGGTCCTGCACCCCGGGGTCGTTGGTGTTGCGGGCGATGATGAAGGCGACGCCGGCGAGGGCGACGAGGACGATCGCCGAGGCGCCCGCCGCCAGCCCGTCCAGACCGTCGGTCAGGTTCACGGCGTTGGAGAACCCGGCGAGCGTCAGGAACACGACGGCGTAGAACCCCCAGGTGCCGACATCGAGGCGCAGGTCGGTGAAGGGCACGTCGATGCGCGTGTCGAGGCCGCAGAAGTGGAGGACGACGAAACCGATGAAGAGCGAGAGCAGGAGTTGCAGCAGCAGCTTGTAGCGGGCGGAGAGGCCGAGCGACCGGCGGCGGACGATCTTCATCCAGTCGTCGACGAAGCCGATCGAGGCGTTGGCGAGGGCGGCGAAGAGCACCGTGAAGGAGGCGACCGAGAAGCGGCTGAAGACGATGTACGGGACGAGCACCGCGAACCAGATGAGGAGGCCGCCCATGGTCGGCGTCCCCGACTTGACCTGGTGGCCTTCGGGGCCCTCGACGCGGATGTTCTGGCCGTACTCGTTGAAACGCAGCCAGCGCACGAAGGCCGGCCCGATGGCCAGCACCAGGACCATGGCGGTGACGCTCGCCACCATCGCACGCAGCATCGCTCAGTCAACCCCTCGCGTCGTCTCCGGCGGGGCCGCCTGCCGGGTGTCCGGTGCCGGCCCGTCGCCGGAGGCGGCCGGCGCCGCGTCCTCCGCCCGTGCGGCGGCCGGCTCCTTGGCGGCGGCCGGCTCCGTGCCCGGCCCCGCGCCGGCCTCTCCGGCGTTCGCCGCCGGAGGGTACGCTTCCTTCACCGCGGCGGCGACACGTTCGAAGGCCAGAGCTCGTGAAGCCTGGACGAGCACGGCGCTGCCCGGCGCCAGCGCGCCGGGCAGCGCCGCGATCAGCTCCTCGACGCTCGCGAACCACACCTCGTGGGGGGCGCCGCAGAGGTAGTGGCGGGCGAGCTCCCCGGCGGCCACGACCTGCACGCCGGCGCGAGCCGCGTACTCGCCCACGGCGCGATGGTACGCGGGAGCCTCGGGCCCCAGCTCGCGCATGTCGCCGAGCAGGGCGATGGCCGGGCGTCCGGCGGCGAGGGCCACGAGGTGGTCGAGCGCCGCCCGGGTCGCCGCCGGGTTGGCGTTGTAGCTGTCGTCGAGCAGCAGGCCGCCGCCGTGCAGGGCGACGATCTCGCCGCGCAACTCGGAGAACGTCACGGCCGCCGCCCCGGGCCGCGCCTCGTCGAGGCGGTAGCCGAGCTCGAGGAAGGCGGCGAGCGCGGCCTGCGCGTCGCGCAGGTAGTGCTCGCCGCCGAAATTGAAGTCGACGCTGCCGCGGCGGCCGAAGGAGTCGACGAGGACGTGCGTCCCCGACCCCCGCGCCTCCGCCTCGACCAGGTGGACGTCGCTCTGCGGCGTGCCGAAGGTGACGACGCGTCCCGCGTGTCGGCGCAGGTGTGCGTCGAGCAGGGGCTCGTCGCCGGGCACGACGGCGGTGCCGGAGCCGAGCCCCTCGAGGATCTCCGCCTTGGCCGCCGCCACGTCCTCGATACCGCCGACCAGCTCGAGGTGGACCGGCGCCACGTTGGTGATGACGGCGACGTCGGGCTCGGCGATCGCCGCCAGCTCGCGGATCTGCCCGGGCCCGCGCATCGCCATCTCGACGACGGCGACCTCGGTGCTGCGCTCGACCTCCAGCAGGGTCAGCGGCAGGCCGACCTCGTTGTTGAGGTTGCCGTGGGTGGCGACCCCGCGGGCCACCGGTCGCAGGAGCGCGGCGAGGATGTCCTTGGTCGACGTCTTCCCGGCGCTCCCGGTTATCCCGACGACCTTGATCCCCGCGCCGCGGCGCACGGCGCGCGCCAGCGCCCCGAGGGCGGCGACGCCGTCGTCGACGGCGACGCAGGGCCGGCCGTCACCGAGCGCGGCCGCCGTCTCGCGCCGCACGAGCACGGCGGCCGCCCCGGCGGCCAGCGCCCGGGCGGCGAACTCGTCGCCGTCGAAGCGCTCGCCGCGCAGCGCGACGAAGAGGTCGCCCGGCCGCAGACGGCGCGTGTCGGTGGAGACGCCGCGCACGGTGAGCGCGCCGTCGGCGCCACGCAGCTCCCCGCCGACGGCGGTCGCGACCTCGGCGAGGGTGAGCGGCAGCATCAGGCGCCCTCCCGGCCTGACTCCGCGGCCTCTCCGGCCCGGCCGGCGTCCGCGCCGGGCGTCCGGCCGACGCCGGCGGAAGCGCCGGTGTGGCCGAGGTGCCGCAGCGCCTCGGCCGCCACGAGGCGGTCGTCGAACGGGAGCTTGCGAGCGGCGAAGGTCTGGCCCTGCTCGTGCCCCTTGCCCGCGATGAGGACCACATCGCCGGCACGCGCCTCGGCGACGGCGAGCTCGATCGCCCGCCGCCGGTCGGGCTCGACGGCGGTCGTCCCGCGCCGGTCTTGCGGCACGCCGGCGAGGATCTCGGTGATGATCGCCTCCGGGTCCTCGCTGCGCGGGTTGTCCGAGGTGACGTAGGTCCGGTCGGCGAGGCGTGCCGCGATGCCGCCCATCAGCGGCCGCTTGCCGCGGTCGCGGTCGCCGCCGCACCCGAACACGACGAGCAGGCGCCCGGCGGCGATCGACCGCGCCGCGTGGAGCGCGTTCTCGAGCGAGTCGGGCGTGTGCGAGTAATCGACCAGCACGGCGAAGGGCTGCCCGGCGCGGACCGCCTCGAAGCGCCCGGGCACGCCCTCGGCCGCGGAGAGGCCGCACAGCGCGTCGTCGGCCGGCAGTCCGAGGGCCAGCGCGGTCGTCGCCGCGACCAGCGCGTTCTCGACGTTGAACCGCGCCGCGAGGCGCAGCTCGACGCGCCGATCCAGACCGACCCGCGGCGCGACCAGCGTGAACGCGGTGCCGTCGGCGCCGAGTTCGACGTCGACGGCGCGGACGTCGGTCGTCCCCGCGCCCGACACGCCGGCTCCGTCCTCGACGGCGCAGGTCCAGAGACGCTCCCCGTACGGCGCCCGGCACTCACTCGCCAGCCGCCGGCCCCACTCCCCGCTCACGTTGACGACCGCCAGTGTCCCGGGCGGCGCGACACCGTCGCTGAGAAAGAGCTTGCGCTTCGCCGCGTAGTACGCCTCGAAGTCCGGGTGGAAGTCGAGGTGGTCGCGCGAGAGGTTGGTGAAGACGACCGCGGCATAGCGGACGCCGGCCGTGCGGCCCAGGGCCAGGGCGTGCGACGAGACCTCCATGACGCAGGCCTCGTCGCCGGCGGCGACCATGCGGGCGAGCAGCGCCTGCAGGTCGAGCGACTCCGGCGTCGTCAGCACGACGGGCTCGTCCTCGCCGCCGACCCGGTTGCTCACCGTGCCGAGCACGCCGCTGCGCCGGCCGCAGGCCTCGAACATCGTTGCCAGCAGGTGAGCGGTCGTGGTCTTGCCGTTGGTGCCGGTGACGCCCACGACGTCGAGACGGCGCGAAGGATCGTCGTAGAAGCGCGCCGCGAGGCGCGGCATGGCAGCCCTGGTCGACGACACCAGGAGCTGCGGCACGGCCTCAGGGAGCCGGCGCTCGCAGACCAGGGCGACCGCGCCGCGGTGCACGGCCTCGGCGGCGTGGTCGTGCCCGTCGTGGCTGAACCCGCGCACGCAGAGGAACAGCGTGCCGTCGCCGACGTCGCGCGTGTGGTAGGCGAGGGCGGTGATCTCGGTACGCGGGTCGCCCACGAGAGTGGCGCCGGCGACCGACTCGGCGAGCCTGTCGATCCTCATGCGTGGCGATTCTACCAAAGGCGTCACCACCGGGACGGCCGTCGCCGGCCGGCGCTCACGGCTCGATCTCGAGGTGCTGCAGGGCGAAGGTGGCGATCTCGGCCATGGCCGGGGCCGCGACCTCCCCGCCCCAGATCGCCGCCCGCGGCTCGTCGACCGCGACGAGCACGACCAGTTGGGGGTCGTCGGCGGGCACGACGCCGACGAACGAGGCCAGGTAGGCGGTCTTCGAATATCCGCTCCCGTCGGCCAGCGGCTTCTGCGCGGTGCCCGTCTTGCCGGCGACGGCGTAGCCGGGGATCCGTGCCTTCGTCCCCGTCCCCTCCTCGACGGCGTCGGTCAGCATGGAGAGCATCTGACGCGCCACCCTGGCCGGCACGACGCGGCGCTGCTCGGGCTCCGGGGCGGCCTCCTCCCCGACCTGTGCCGTGAGCCACGGCTGCACCCACACGCCGCCGTTGGCGAGCACACCGAAGGCGCAGGCCATCTGCAGCGGCGAGACCGCGATCCCCTGCCCGAGCGGCAGGTTGCCGATCGTCGAGCCCGACCACTCGCGGGGCACGATCCCGGCCGTCTCGCCCGGGAACCCGATCCCGGTCGTCTGCCCGAAACCGAACTTGTCGACCCACTTCAAGAGTCGCTTCTGCCCCATCTTGATGCCGATCTTGACAGCTCCGACGTTGCTCGAGTGGGAGAGGATCTCACGCACGTTGTAGGTGGTGGTGCCGCGCTCGTGGGCCTCGCCGACCGTGCGGTCGGCGACCTTGATCGACGACGCGAGATTGAACTTCGTGCCCGGCTTGACCACCCCGTCGGCGAGCGCCCCGGCGATGGTCACGGCCTTGAAGATCGAGCCCGGTTCGTAGGCGTCGGTGACCGCGCGGTTCCTCTCGTAGCGGGCGTCGACGCCGAAGCGGTGGTCCTTGACGCGAGGGACGTTGGCCATGGCCAGGACCTCGCCAGTGCGTGGGTCGAGCACGATCGCGACGGCGGCGGAGGCGCTGTAGGCGCGTACGGTGCGTTCGAGGACCTGCTCGGCGGCGTACTGGATGTCGGCGTCGATCGTCAGGCGTACGGTCTCGCCGGGCGTCGGCTGGGTCTGGCGCAGCGTCTTGAGCGTGCGCCCGGCCGGGTCGCGCACGACGACGGCGCTGCCGGGCCGGCCGGCGAGGTCGGCTTCGTGGCTCGCCTCGATGCCGGCGATCCCGGCGTTGTCGAGCCCGGCGAACCCGACGACCTGGGCGGCGAGACCGCCCAGCGGATACACGCGCGTCTCCTCCGCGTAGCTCCCCACTCCCGGCAAGTCGAGCTTGAGGGCACGCCTGGCGCGCTCGATCGTGGCCTGCCGGGCGACGAAGGCGAAGCCGCTCGACCGGTCGGAGAGCGCCTCCTGGAGGGCGCGCCGCGCGGCCTTCTTCTTGATCTGCAGGGCGCGCGCGAGCTGCTCCGCCGCGGCTTCGGGGTCGTCGAGCATGTACGGCGTCGCGTAGACGGTCTGCCGCGGTTCGCCGACCGCCAGGTCGTGCCCGTCACGGTCGACGATCGAGCCGCGGTGGGCCGGCAGGGTGAGCGTGCTGCGCTGCTGCCCCTGGGCCATGCGCGCCAGGTCCTCGGCCGACGACGCGAGCGCGATGGCCCGCCCGCCGACGATGAAGAAGGCGAGCACGGCGAGCAGGCGGAGCAGGCGGATGCGGCCGTCGATGGCGTCGCCGGAGCGCCCGCCGCCCGCCCCCAGGGCGCCGGCCACCCGGCGGGCGAGGCTCGGGCGTGCCCCCCGCGCCGGTCGTCGGCCCCGCTGCGCCACCTCAACGCTCCGCGTCGTCGCCGGCGGCCCGCTCGAGGCCGACCGAGAGGTAGACGTCCCCGGTCGACGGCACGAGGCCGAGCCGGTTCAGGGCGATGGAGCGGACGCGCGTCATGGAGGAGAGGCGGGTCACGTCGGCGGCGAGCTGCGCGTTCTCGGCCACGACACGACGCTGCTCGGTGGCGACGACCTCGGTGGCCATCGTCTTCTGGACGACGGCGAAGCTGAGCGCGATGCGTCCCACGGCCAGAACGGTCAGGGCGATGAGGAAGACCGTGAGCAGGCGCACGGCGCGGGCGTGCGTCGCCGGTCGCGACCGTGGCGCGCGGGCGGGCGCCGGCGAGGTGGACGGCCGGGGAGCCGGGGCGGCCCCCGCCCGGCGCCTCGCCGGCGCCGCCGACACTCGTGCCTGTGCGCTCGCCGCCATGCCGGAGGCCGTCAGATCCTGACCGCGACGCGCAGCTTCGCCGAGGCGCTGCGCGGGTTGACCTCGACCTCGCGCGCCCGTGGCGTCACCGGCCGGCGCGTCAGCACGCGCAGCGTCGGCTCGTGGCCGCAGGCGCAGATCGGCAGGCCCGGCGGGCAGATGCACCCGGCGCTGTAGCGGACGAAGGCCTCCTTGACGGTGCGGTCCTCGAGCGAGTGGAAGGAGATGGCGGCCACGCGTCCGCCGGGGCGCAGCACGCGGTGCGCCTCCGCGAGGCCGCGGGCCAGGGAGGCGAGTTCGTCGTTGACGACGATGCGCAGGGCCTGGAAGACGCGCCGCGCCGGGTTGCCGGCGCCGAAGCGGGCCGGCGTCGGGATGGCGCGCTTGATGAGGCCGACGAGCTCGCCCGTCGACTCGAGCAGCTGCCGTTCACGCTCCCTCACGATGGCGCGGGCGAT
>DATHSP010000272.1:0-4877 GCA_035464075.1 Thermoleophilia bacterium
CCAACCGCCTGGAGCTGACGGTCGCCGCCTCCCGCGAGGCCGTGCTCATGGTCGAGGCCGCCGCCGACGAGCTGCCCGAAGACGTCATGGTCGGCGCCATCGAGACCGCGCAGTCGGCCCTGGCGCCCATCGTGGCGCTGATCGAGCGGATGGGCGCCGAGCTCGGCCAGCCCAAGCGCGCGTTCGAGGCCGTCGTCGAGGTTCTGCCCGAGGACGTCGCCGACCTGACCGCCGCTGCCCGCGCCGCCGGCCTGCGCGACGCGCTGCTCACGGTCGGCAAGCACGAGCGCTCGGTCGCCGTGAAGTCGCTGCGCGACGCGCTGATCGCGGAGCGTGTGGCCGACCCGGCCGCGGAGGGCGCCAAGGAGCGCATCGCGCAGCTCAAGGGCGCGTTCGGCAAGGCCGAGGCCGCCGAGATGCGCCGCATGGTCGTCGAGGAGAACCTGCGCACGGACGGCCGCGACCCGCGGACCGTACGCCCCATCTGGATCGAGACCGGCGTGCTGCCGATGGCGCACGGCTCGGCCGTCTTCACCCGCGGCGAGACCCAGGTGCTCGGTATCGCCACGCTCGGCACCGGCCGGGACAACCGGCTGGTGGACGACCTCGGCATCGAGAACACCGAGGAGTTCATGCTCCACTACAACTTCCCGCCCTTCTCGACCGGCGAGGCGAAGCGCCTGCGCGGCGTCGGCCGGCGCGAGCTCGGCCACGGCAACCTCGCCAAGCGAGCCCTGGCCCGCATGGTCCCCAAGAAGGACACCTTCCCCTACGTGATCCGCGTGGTCGGCGAGACGCTCGAGTCGAACGGCAGCTCGTCGATGGCCACCGTCTGCGCCGGCTCGCTGGCGCTGATGGACGCGGGCGTGCCCGTGCGCAAGCCGGTCGCCGGCATCGCCATGGGCCTGGTCATGGAGGGCGAGCGCTACGCCGTCCTCTCCGACATCCTCGGCAGCGAGGACGCGCTGGGCGACATGGACTTCAAGGTGTGCGGCTCCCGCGACGGCGTCACCGCCCTGCAGATGGACATCAAGATCACCGGGATCACCCCGGCGATCATGCGCGAGGCGCTCGGCCAGGCCCGCGAAGGCCGCCTGCACATCCTCGGGATCATGGACGAGGTGCTGCCCGCCGCCCGCGCCGACGTCTCCGCGCGCGCGCCGCGCATCATGAGCGTCAAGATCCCCAGCGACAAGATCGGCACGGTCATCGGGCCCGGCGGCAAACAGATCCGCGAGCTCGAGGCCCTCGGCGCGAAGGTGGAGATCGAGGAGGACGGCCACGTCCGCATCTACTCCGACGACGCCGCCGTCGCCGAGACGATCGCCGCGCGCATCAAGGCGATGACAGCGACCGCCGAGCTCGGCAAGATCTACGACGGGGTCGTCGCCAAGGTCGTCGACTTCGGCGCCTTCATCACGCTGTTCCCCGGCACCGACGGCCTGCTGCACATCTCGCAGATGGCCGAGGGCCGCGTGGAGAGCGTCTCCGACGTCCTCAAGGAGGGCGACCGGCTGCAGGTCAAGGTCAACACGATCGACGACCGCGGCAAGATCGACCTGGTCCGGCCCGAGCTCGAGGGCCTGATCCCGCCGCGGCGGCCCGCAGGCCCGCGTCCCGACCGCGGCCCCCGGCGCGACGGCGACCGCGGTCCCCGGCGCGACGGCGACCGCGGCCCGCGGGGTCCGCGCTGACCTGACGTCATGGCGTGTGGGACGGCCTTGCGCCGTCCCACACGCACGCGGTCGGGGCGGGCTTGCCGTCCCAACCGCAGGTGGCGAGGGCGGCAAGGCCGCACACGCCACACGTGGTGCGGGCGGCCCCGCCGCCCCGCCACAGGTGGTGCGGGCGGCCCCGCCGCCCCACCACAGGTGGTGCGGGCGGCCTGGCCGCCCCACCACACCCGATCGGGCCAAGCGCCTGATCTCCCTATCTTGCGTCCGGACGGCCGGCCCCACCCTATTCGGGGCCACTGCGTGCGCGTAGCGCAAGTGCGCGTGCATGCCCGTTCGGGATCGGAAAGGACGCCATCATCATGGCCAAGCAAGACGAACGGAAGTTGGAGTACATCCCCTTCGGGGGCATGGGCGAGATCGGCAAGAACATGGCCGCCTTCCGCTACGAGGACGAGATCCTCATGGTGGACGGCGGGCTCGCCTTCCCGGACGCCGACATGCTCGGCGTCGACATCCTTGTCCCCAAGATCGACTGGGTCGTCGAGCACGCCCACCAGATCAAGGGCTGGGTCCTCACCCACGGCCACGAGGACCACATCGGCGGCCTGCCGTACATGCTCAAGCAGCTGCCGAAGATCCCCATGTACGGCGCCAAGCTCACGCTGGGCCTGCTGCGCGGGAAGTTCGAGGAGTTCAAGCTCAAGGAGGCCGACGTCGACCTCCGCGAGGTGAGCCCGGACGACCGCATCAAGATCGGCCAGCACTTCACGGTCGACCTCTTCCGCATGACCCACTCGATCCCCGACAACTCGGGCATGGTCATCCACACGCCCATCGGCAAGATCGTGTACACCGGCGACTTCAAGCTCGACTACCACCCCGCCGACGGCAAGTCGAGCCACCTCGCGAAGATCGCCGAGGCAGGCCGCGACGGCGTGCTGCTGCTGATCAGCGACTCGACCAACGCGGAGCGCCCGGGCACCACGCCGAGCGAGCACGCGGTCAAGGGCGCGATCGCGGAGATCATGAACAAGGCCACCGGCCGCGTGATCGTCACCACCTTCAGCTCCCACATCCACCGGCTGCAGAACATCATCGAGGTCGCCGAGGCGAACGACCGGCGCGTGGTCATGGAGGGCCGCTCCATGATCAAGGTGGCGCGCATCGCGCAGGAGCTCGGCTACCTGAAGATGCGCAACCCGTTCAGCGAGGCCGACAAGCTCGACGGCATCCAGGACGACAAGCTGCTGTTCCTCTGCACGGGCTCGCAGGGCCAGCCGATGGCGGCGCTCTCGCGCCTGGCGGCCGGCACCCACCGCAAGATCACCCTCAAGCGCGGCGACACGGTCATCATGTCGTCCAACCCGATCCCCGGCAACGAGGAGGCGGTCAACCGCGTGGTGAACGCGCTCTACGAGCGCGACATCGCCGTGTTCTACCCGCCGACCTACAAGGTGCACACCTCGGGCCATGCCTCGCAGGAAGAGCTCAAGCTGGTGTTCGACCTCGCCCGCCCGCGCTTCTTCATCCCGTGGCACGGCGAGCCGCGCCACCAGGTCAACCACCTGCGGTTGGCCGCGAGCATGCCGCGCCCACCCAAGAAGGCGATCATCCCCCACAACGGCGACGTCGTGACGATCACCAAGGACGACATCAAGGTGACCGGCCAGGTGGAGGCGGGCATCATCTACATCGACTCGGTCGGGCGCAGCACGGACGAGATCGACGAGCCGATCATCCGCGATCGCCAGATGCTCTCCGAGGAGGGCATCGTCGTGATCATGGCGGTCGCCAGCAGCAGACCGAGCGTCGAGGTCCTCACCCGCGGCGTGGCGCAGGGCAACAACGGCCTGATCAAGGAGCTGGAGCGCATCGCCCTCGAGGCCGTCACCCGCGGCGTCAAGGAGAAGCGCCGCCTGCAGGACATCCGCGACGACATCTTCTATCCGGTGCGCAGGCACCTGAGGAAGGCGACGGGCAGGAACCCCCTCATCCTGCCCACCGTGCTCGAAGGGTGACGCCAAGAACCCGTCGCCCGGCGACCGGGCGCAACCCGCTGATCCTCCCGACGGTCCTCGAAGGCTAGCCGCAGGGCGACGCCCGGTTGCCCGGCGACGGGGCCGGAACCCGCTGATCCTGCCCACCGTGCTCGAGGGGTAGTCGAGCGAGTTCGGACGTACGGCCGGCGGCGGTGGGGCATTCGTCCCTGCCGCCGCGGGCCGCTTCGTGCTGGCATGGCCTAACTCGGATGCCGCTATCCGTGTTTAAGGAGGACGCCATGCCAGGCCCCACCCGTCGCCGTCCGATCCGCGCTTGGCTCGCCGCCGCCGCCCTGGTCGCGGCCCTGGGCGTCGCGCACGCCCAGAGCGCCCCGCCGCCCATGACCCCCGACGAGCTCGCCGAGGCTACCCAGACGTACTTCGACCGCTGCGCCGGCTGCCACGGCGCGCTGCGCGGCGGCGCCACCGGTCCCAACCTCTTCCCCGACCGGCTCGCCGAGAAGGGCGCCCCCTACCTGCAGGCGATCATCTACGGCGGCCTCCCCGGCGGCATGCCCGGCTGGGGCATGCAGGGCGTCATGTCGATGGAAGAGATCGAGGTCATGGCCCGCTTCCTGCTCAACGAGCCGCCGGCGCCTGCCCAGATCTCGCTGGAGCAGATCCTCGACACCTGGGTCGTCCACGTCACTCCCGAGGACCGGCCGACCGAGCCCCAGCACGACCTCGACTGGGAGGACTTCTTCGGCGTCATCCTGCGCGACATGGGCCAGGTGGCCATCGTCGACGGCGCCAGCAAGGAGCTCGTCGCGCTGGTCGAGACCGGCTACGCCATCCACATCCTGCGCGCCAGCGCCAGCGGCCGCTACTTCACCTCGATCGGCCGCGACGGCAAGGCGTCGCTGATCGACCTGTGGATGGACCCGCCGCAGGTGGTCGCCGAGGTCAAACCCTGCTACGACGCGCGCAGCATCGAGTCCAGCAAGTTCCAGGGCTTCGAGGACCGCTACGCCATCGTCGGCTGCTACTGGCCCGCGCTCGCGGTCGTGCTCGACGGGCAAACGCTCGAACCGCTCAAGATGGTCGGCACCGCCGGCTACGAGCGGGGGGCCGGCGGTTACGTCGAGGAGGCCCGCGTCGCCGCCATCGTCGCGTCGCACTTCCACCCCGAGTGGATCGTCAACATCAAGGAGGCCGGCCAGAC
>DATHSP010000273.1:0-6098 GCA_035464075.1 Thermoleophilia bacterium
CGCGCGGTCGAGAGGGTGAAGGCGCGCAAGGCCCCCTGCCAGAGCTGGTTCATGGACCTCGGCCTGCAGCTCGGCTACTGGTCGTCGGGCTCGCGGACGTACCATCACACCGCGCCGGTCAACGCGCTCTACGGGCTGCACGAGGCGCTGCTCATGCTGCACGAGGAGGGCCTCGAGGCGGCCTGGGAGCGGCACCGGCGCAACCATGCCGCGCTGGCCGCGGGCCTCGGGGAGCTCGGCCTCTCCCTGCTGGTCGCCGAGGAGCACCGCCTGCCGCAGCTCAACATGGTCGTCGTACCCGATGGCGTCGACGAGGCCGCGGTGCGCGCGCATCTGCTCACCGAGTCCGGCATCGAGATCGGCGCCGGCCTCGGCGCCCTCGCCGGCAAGGTCTGGCGAATCGGCCTGATGGGCTACGCGAGCCGCGAGGAGAACGTGACCGCGTGTCTCGAGGCACTCGCCGCGGCGCTCGCGGCGCAGGGCTGGAGGGGCTGAGACCGGAGCCGACGGCGCGGCACCGGCGTCTCCGTGATCATTCCTCCGGCGCCTCAGGGATCAGCACGAACTTGCCGACGTGCCGCTTCTCGAGGAAGTCGCGTTGCGCCTCGGCGATTCTCGCCAGCGGGTAGGTCGCGGCGACCCTCGGCCGGATTTCGCCGCGCTCGATGGCGGCGACGACGGAGGGGAAGACCGGCGCATCCCACGCCGTGCAGCCGATCACCGTGAGGTCGTTCAGGTAGAGCGTGCGCTTGTCGAAGGTCACGAGCGGCCCCGCGATGGCGCCGGACGTGACGTAGCGCCCGCCCCGGCGGAGCGCTCCCAGCAGCCCGGCGAAGGCCGGCCCGCCGACGTTGTCGACCACGACGTCGACCTTGTCGCCGAGGCTCTCGGCGATGTCGTCACGGCCGCCGATGACCCGGTCGGCGCCGAGAGCGGCGACCTGCCCGGCCTTGGCCGGCCGTGCGACCGCGGTGACGACCGCGCCGCGGCGCTTGGCGAGCTGGACGGCGGCCGAGCCGACGCCGCCGGAGGCGCCGGTGACGAGGACGTGCTCGCCCTCGGCGACGCCGGCCCGCCCCAGCATGTTCTCGGCCGTGCCGTAGGCGCAGGGGATCGAGCCGAGCTCGGCGTCGCTCCAGTCGCACTCCACGGGGAAGACCTCCGACGTCGGAACGCGCACGTACTGGGCGAAGGCGCCGTCGAAGTCGGAGCCCATCCAGACGGTCTCCATCGAGACGAAGCCGTCAGGGCGCATGCAGGGCCGCACGAGGACGCGACGCTCGAGCGTGTTCCGGTCGCCGCCCGGTCCGACCTCGACCACTTGCCCGCAACAGTCGGTGCCCTGGATGAAGGGAAACGGGGTCGGGGCGCTCCAGCCGCCGTCCTCTTTGGCCGTCGCGCGCTCCTCCTCGGCCGCGGCCGTCGACTCCGTGCTCCCGTCGACGGCGGCGGAGTACCAGCCGAGGCGCGTGTTGATCTCGGTGGTGTTGACGCCGGCGGCGAGCACCCGCAGCAGCACCTCGCCCGCCGCGGGGGCGGGCCGCGGCACGGCGCGGTAGTCGAGCCGGTCGAGACCGCCGTTGCCGGTGGTCACGACGGCCATCATGCGCGGTCCCTCGCCGGTGAGCTCGAAGCGTGCGGGATCCACGGCGGTCTGCCGGCGGATCGTGTCGTCAGTTGCCACGAGGGACCCTCCCGTACGAGCCGGCCGGAGCACGGCGCATCGCGGTGCGTCCGCGTGAGTCGCCGCTCACCCCCGTCCTCCGTCGCGCAGCCCATCCAGCGAGAGCCGGCGCAGCGTGGCGTCGGTCGGCACACCCTGCGCGTCCCAGCCGCGCAGCGCGTAGTACTCATCCAGGGCCTCCTCGAAGGCGCCGGCCCCGATCACCTTGCCGGCGGCGGCGCCGTCTGGGTGAGGCGTCTCGAGGATGCGTGCCGGCAGGCGGTCGTCGGCGCGGCCGAGGCCCTCGCGCAGGTTGAGCAGGCGCCCGAGGTTCCAGATTCGCGCCCCGACGGTCATAAGCTCGTCGGCCGTCGTCTCGCGTCCCCAGAGGTGGCGGAAGTGGGCGGCGAGGAAGCCCAGGTCGAAGGCCATGTTGGCGCACCAGACGCCGCTCCAGGCGACGGAGGTGAAGTCCTGCTGGTCGACGGTCACACGCGCCCGGCCGGCCAGGGAGTCGGCCGCCGCCGCCCCGCCCAGGATGTCGTCGCCGGCGGTGAAGGCGCGCATGTGGCAGGCGCCGCGGTCGGAGGTCGCGTAGGCCAGGCCCATGCCGAACGTGCCGCGCGGATCGTAGGACGGCATCTCGAGGCCCTTGACCTCGGCGGCCAGGTCGGGCCGGCCCTTGAGAGCGGCGAGGGCGCGGGCGCCGAGCGCCAGCTCGGCGCCGTACCCCTCGCCTGAAGCGATGAGGCGCGGCGCCTCGAGGTAGCCGGCCGTGTCGCCGAAGGCGAGGCCGTAGTCGGCCGCGCCGGAGGCGCAGAGGTCCATCGCGAGGCCGACGACGGCGCCCGTGGAGATCGTGTCGAGGCCGAGCTCGTCGCACGCCATGTTGAAGGCGGCGACGGCGGCGAGGTCGTCGATGCCGCAGTCGGCGCCGCAGAGGCCGAGGGTCTCGAACTCGGGACCCTCGCACACGTAGTCCCCGAAGGTGTGCACCTGGCGGCAGGCGAGCGGGCACTGCGTGCAGGCGCGGATCTTGGTGCGGACCCGGAGCAGGGCCTCCGAGTCGATCCCCCCGCTGCCGTCGAAGGTGCCGGTGCGCCAGTTGCGTGTCGGCAGGGCGCCGGCGGCGCTCACCACGTCGAGGATGGCCGGGGTGCCCTCCTCCCAGGTCCAGGCGTTGTCGGCGGTCAGGACGGCGTCGTGCTGCAGACGCAGCATGTCGGCGGCGAACGCAGCCGCGTCGCCGACCTCGACCGCGCCGTGGCCGCGGACGACGACGGCCTTCAGGTTCTTGCTGCCCATGACCGCCCCGGCGCCGCCGCGGCCGGCCTTGTGGAACTGGTCGGTGGACAGGCAGGCGTAGGGCACGAGCCGCTCGCCGGCGGGCCCGGCCGAGAGGACCTTGTGGCGCGGGCCGAAACGCTCGCGCACGAGTGCCTCGAGCGCCGACGTCTCGAGGCCCCAGTACTCCCCTGTCGCCGGGACGAAGTGCACCGACTCGTCCTCGACGAGCACGAGCACGGGCTCGGGGGAGCGGCCGGTGATCACGACGACGTCGTAGCCCGCGAACTTGAGCTCGGGGGCGAAGGAGCCGCCCACGTACGAGTCGAGCAGCGTGCCGGTCGCCGGGCTCTTGCAGCCCACGGCGAGGCGCGAGCAGGTGGCGGCGGCGGTGCCGGCGAAGGGCCCGGTCGCGAGGATCAGCGGGTTCTCCGGGGCGAGCGCCTCGGCGCCCGCCGGCAGTTCGTCGAGAAGGTGGCGCAGCAGCAGGCCCTTGCCGCCCACGAAGAGGCGCGCCCAGTCCTCGTCGAGGGGCTCGACGGTCGCCCGCGACGCCGTGAGGTCGAGTCTGAGCACCTGGCCCGTGTAGAAGTGCACGAGTGCCTCCTCAGCTGATGGGATGGGCGTGCGACGGGTGGTCCGGCGCGACCGGCCCGATTGTTGACCCGTCTGATAGGATGGCCACGAAGAGGCTAATCAACCGGTCAGTCAGTCGCATTGCATACCGGGGGACCGGCGGTGTCAAGCGACCGGGGCTCGGTACTGCGATCAGGCGCGGTCGCTCCGGGTCCCGGTGGGCGGGAGGCGAAGCAGCGATGAAGTCCGACCCGGGCGCAGATCCCGTGGCGCACGGACAGGCGAGGGCCGATCGTCCGCGGGCCCGCCAGGTCGCCGCTGCGGGAGCCGCCTTCGGCGACCCGCTGTCCGATCTTCCCGAGACCGCGCAGAGACTGCTTCTCGCCGCCAAGCGGATCATCGCCGCCGACGGCTTCGGCGCCCTGACGCTCAACGCCGTCGCCGCCCAGTCGGGCGAGAACAAGGCGATGATCTCCTACTACTTCGGCAACAAGGCCGGGCTCGTCGCCGCCGTCCTCGACTCGGTGATCCACGACGAGTACGTCGTCTCGCGGAGCCGGATGAGGGACCTCGACCCGGAGCAGCGGCGCGAGCAGCTGGTCGCGGAGCTCCGGCACATGAGCGGCGCCGCCGACGAGTTCCTCGTGTTCTTCGAGCTCCTGCCTCACGTCCTGCGGGACGAAGTGCTGCGGCGCCGGATCGCCGAACTCTACAGGTGGTACTGGAACGCCAAGCTCGAGTGGCTCGGCGTCGCCCGGGAGGACGGAGCGGCCGCCGACGCCGAGATGCTGGGCCTGAGCCAGGTCCTCTCTGCGGTCATCGACGGTCTCGCGCTGCAGGCCGCGATCGACCCGGACCTCGACCTGTCCGTCCCGTACCGGGTGTTCGGCAGGATGCTGGCCGGCGCGGTCGCTCTGCCGAACGGCGCGCCTGCCTCGGCGCGAGCCGCCGGTCGCGACGCCTGAGCGGACGCGCAGGCTGCGCGGCGCGGCGGCCGACGCGCGCCGAGCCGACGGGCCGAACCCCCTGGTGTCGTCCGGAGGCGGGCTACCCGAGGCAGTAGTCGTCGAGCTGGCGCCGCGTCGCCGCGTCGAGGTCGTCGGGCGGCGCGTACGCCTGCAGGAGCTCGTCGACCCGCGCCGCCCCCGCCTCCGCGAGGTCGCGGCCCCCGTGGCCGAGCCAGGTCTGGAAGGGGGCACGGTTCATGAGCGTGCCGCGCAGCGCGTCGCGCGCGTGCCGCCGCGTGTGCGGCTGACCCAGCGCGGAGCCGCCCGGACCGACGGCGGCGGTCACGTCGAGCGCCAGCGACTCGTCGTCCACGACGATGCCCTCGCGAGCGACGCGCAGCGCGCCGATGACCTCGTCGTCGATGGTGAACTTCACCGGCGAGTAGCAGTTGAAGGACGACAGGATGCCGGCGGCGTGCAGCACGAAATCGACGTCGAGGTCGAGCACCGTCTTGAGCCCCAGGGCCGACTCGATCCCCGCCTGGGCGTCGGGCACGTGCGCGTCGGTGATCGAACCCCCCGCTCTCACCGGCAGCCCCAGCGAGTGGCCAAGCTGCACCGTCGCGCCCATCAGCGCCCAGTACTCGGGGGCGCCCATCATGAGCGCGCCGGTCTGCATCGAGGAGAGCGAGGACGTGCCCCCGTAGAGGAAGGGGCAACCGGGTCGGGCGAGCTGCGTGAGCACGAGGCCGCTCAGCAGCTCGGCGTGTTGCACCACGAGCAGGCCGGCCGGGGTGAGCGGCGCCGTCGTGCCGCCCATGGCGCAGACGGCGAAGCAGATCGGCTGGCCCAGGCGCGCGAGCCGCAGGAGCACCTGGGCCGCGTCGGCGGAGACCTGCAGCGGCGAGGTGCTGTTGATGATGGTCCAGAGGCGGGGCCGCTCGTGCCAGCCGGAGCCGTAGACGATCTCGCAGACGTCGGTGGCGACCCGGAGCTCGGCGAGCGTCGAGACGTTGGGCCGGAAGCCCTTGTCGCTGCCGACGAGGTGGGCGTGCGCGCCGACCGCCGCGCGGCGCTCCTCGGGCACGTCGGTGGGCTCCACGCTGAAACCGTGCACGTCGATGTTCGGCGAGAGGTGGGCGAGGGCGATCGCCGTGCGCAGGTCGGCCAGCGTGCCGTGACGCTGAGTCCCGCCCTCGAGCACGAGCGCGGGGCCCGAGGCGGCGCCGAGCACGGTGGGCGCCCCGGGCCCGACGCGGAGGTCGAGCTCGGGGCGCCGGCCGGCGACGGTGTACTCGGCCGGCGCCGTCCCGAGCGCCCGGGCGACGAGCTCCTCGCCGAAGCGTACGCGCTGCCCGTGGACGGCGGCGCCGTGCGCCGCCAGCAGCGACGCCGCCTCGGGGTCGAGGATCGCGCAGCCGACGTGCTCGAGGACCCAGAGCGCGGCGTCGTGCACGCGCTGCCGGTCGGTCTCGGCCAGCGTCATCGCCGCCCCCTCGGGAAGCTCCCGCTCGCGGGCCGGGCTCACGAAGCCCCGACCAGCCCCTTGGCCACGGCGACCGCCTCGATCGCGTCCTCGGCGTAGCCGTCGGCGCCGATCTCGTCGGCCCAGGCACGGGTCGTCGGGG
>DATHSP010000274.1:0-13780 GCA_035464075.1 Thermoleophilia bacterium
CGTCCGGCGCCGCGGGGCCCCGCCTGGCGGCGGCGCCGGCCGGCGCCGGACGACCCTTCGTTGCGTCCGACTCAGCCTTCGACCTTGATCACGGCACCGGCGCCTTGCCCGCCGCCGACGCAGGCGGCGGTGAGACCGATCTCCTGCCCGCGCTTCTTGAGCTCGTGGATCAGCGTGACGATGAGGCGCGTGCCCGTGTTGCCGAGCGGGTGGCCGAGCGCCACCGCGCCGCCGTTCACGTTCACGATACCGCGGTCGAGCCCCAGTTCGCGGGCGGCGAGCGCCATGACGCAGGCGAAAGCCTCATTGAGCTCGGCGAGCTGGACGTCCTTCGCGGTCAGCCCGGCCTTCTCGAGCGCCATCTGCCCGGCGAGGGTCTCGCCGTGGCCCATGATCGCCGGGTCGACCGCCGCGGTCGCGTAGCTGACCAGCTGGGCGATCGGCGTCAAGCCGAGTTCGCCGGCCTTCTTGCGCGACGTCACGACCATCGCGCTGGCGCCGTCGGCGATGGCCGACGCGTTGCCCGCAGTCACCACACCGTCGCTCTTGAACACCGGCCTGAGATTGGCGAGGGCCTCGGGCGTCGTCTCGCGCGGGCACTCGTCGGTATCGACGACCTTGGGGTCGCCCTTGCGCTGCGGGATCACGACGGGGACGATCTCGTCCTTGAACCGGCCCGCCTTGATGGCCGCGGTCGCGCGCAGCTGGCTCTGGTAGGCGACGTCGTTCTGCAGCTCCTTGCTGATGCCGAAGCGCTCGCTGAGGGTCTCGGCCGTGAGGCCCATGTGGGTGCCGCCCATCGCGCACCAGA
Source organism: Thermoleophilia bacterium (assembly GCA_035464075.1). Taxonomy (GTDB): domain Bacteria; phylum Actinomycetota; class Thermoleophilia; order UBA2241; family UBA2241; genus UBA2241. Next base: position 812 of record DATHSP010000274.1, read on the forward strand.
GCCCGTCGAGCACCATCGCGTCGAAGATCTCGGCGGAAGGCATGCCCATGCGGTAGCCCTTGCGCCCGTTCTGCAGCAGCCACGGGGCGCGGGTCATGTTCTCGGTGCCTCCGACCAGGTAGAGCTCGCCGTCGCCGGCCTTGATGGCCGCTGCGGCCATCGCCATGGCGGCGGCGCTCGACACGCAGACGCGGTTGATGGTCGCGGCCGGGACGCTGTCGGGGATGCCGGCCTTGAGCTCGGCCTGGCGGGCGACGTTCTGCCCGAGCCCCGCCTGGATGACGTTGCCGAAGAGGACCTCGTCGAGTTGGTCGCCGGCAACGCCGGCCCTGTCGAGGGCCTCCTTCATGACGAGCGCGCCGAGCTCCTGCGCCGGGGTGTCGCTGAGGCCACCCTGGAACCTGCCCTGGGCGGTCCGCACCGCTGAGAGAATGACGATGTCGGTGTCTGGCACTTCTCCTCCTCGTGTCACGTCTGTCGGCCGCCTGCTGGAGTGGGGCCGCAGCGGGTCGATCGTCTCGGCGGTCTCTGCTCCCGGTCTCTGCCGCGTCAGGCCTCGTCCGCGCGGCGCGCGATCTCCTGGGCCAGGAACGAGGCCACCTCGAGCGGTGTGCTGCGCGGGCCGAACCCGGCGTCGTAGCCGAGCTCCTTGGCGAAGGCGTTGTTGATGCGCGGGCCGCCGACGACGAGCACGAAGCGCTCGCGCACGCCCTCGGCCTCGAGCAGCTCGATGAGCTTGGTCAGGTTCTGCACGTGGATGTTCTTCTGGGTCACGATCTGCGAGACCAGGATCGCGTCGGCGTTCCTCTCGAGCGCCGTGCGCAGCAGTTGCTCGCAGGGGATCTGGGAGCCCATGTTGAGGGCGTCCATCTGCGGGTAGCGCTCGAGCCCGTAGTTCCCGGCGAACCCCTTCATGTTCATGATCGCGTCGATGCCCACCGTGTGGGCGTCGCTCTCGATGGCGGCGCCGACGACCACGAGCTTGCGACCCAGCCGCTTCTCGATGAGGGCGTTGATCGCGTAGTAGTCCATGACCTCGACCTCGAGGTAATCGCCTTTGACCTCGTCGGGGTCGATGCCGACGTCCGTGCGCGCGTAGGCGACGTAGAAGGTGAAGGATGGGTCGATGCCCCGGCACTCGCCGATCGCGACGCTGTGGAAGCCGAGCTTCTCGAGAAACTGCTTGCCGATATCGGGCGCTTTGACGGAGTACCCGACGGGGAGCGTGAACGAGAACTGGATGACGCCGTCGTCGCGGGTGTCACCGTACGGCCGGACGATCATGACGCCCCCTTTCGGCCCGCGACGGACTCTCCCGGAGGCGGGCCGGTCGGCGGCCCGCTCATCCTGCCCTCGCGAAGCGCCGCGAAGAACGGGTTGAAGTAGTCGTCGTCGCGCCTGAAGACGCCCTCGGCTCCGCGGCCGCCGTCGGGGTCGCGCACGACGTCGGCGAACTCGCCGCGGCTGAGGGCCTCGAAGAGGCCCATGTCCTCGACCTCCTCGAGCTGCTCCACCGCCTTCGCCAGGACCTCGTTGGCGCGCGTCTCCATGATGCCGCCGGCCTTGAAGGTGACCTCGTCGCGCAGGTGGCGGCAGGCTTCGAAGATGTACTTCGCGTTCCTGATGGAGGCGTAGCGGTCCTGCAGCAGCGGCGTGTGGAGCGCCTCGGTCAGCATGCCCAGGAGCATGACGTCCTGGCCGGTGAAGATGCCGGTGAAGTTGAACATGGCGTCGATCACGTGCCCCTGGAAGATGTCGCCGGGCATGTACTTGGTCGGCGGCATGTACTTCGGCGAGGCCTCGGGGAAGAGCTGGCGCACGAGCTGGGCGTCGGCGATCTGGTAGACCACCTGGTCAGGGTGGGCCGGGTCGATCTCGAAGGCGTGACCGAGGCCCATCTGCCACTTCTCGAGGTTGGCGCGCAGGGCGAAGGCCTCGTTGATGAAGTCGGAGGCGATGACCGTGTAGCCCTTCGAGAAGGCGTCCGCCGTGGTCAGGTAGTTGTCCTCGCCGGTGTTGATGATGATGCCGGCGCGGGCGTTGAGCAGGCGCGCGAGGTACTGGTCGACGAACGTGCGCCGCATGTTGATGTTGCGGAAGATGATGCCGTACATGGAATCGTTGAGCATCATGTCGAGGCGCTCGATCGAGCCCATGTAGGCGATCTCCGGCATGCACAGTCCGCTGGCGTAGTTGCAGAGGCGGATGTAGCGCCCGACCTCCGCGCCGACCTCGTCGAGGCCCTCGCGCATGAGGCGGAAGTTCTCCTGCGTCGCGTAGGTGCCGCCGAAGCCCTCGGTGGTGAGGCCGTAGGGGACGTAGTCGAGCAGGCTCTGCGCCGTCGTGCGGATGACGGCGACCACGTCGGCGCCGGCGCGCGCGGCGGCCTTCGCCTGCAGCACGTCCTCGTGGATGTCGCCGGTGGCGACGATCACGTACACGTAGGGGCGCAGGGGCTCGCCGTTCGTCGCCACGAGCTCTTCGCGTCGCCGGCGTACGGCGTCGATCGCGGCGACGCCCTCGCGGGCGAGCTCCGCGGCCCGCTCCTCGACGACGGCGCGCCGCTCCGCCGGGACCGGCGCCAGGGCGAGCGCCCCGCCAGCGACGCCCTCGGCGACCTCTTGGGCGCTGTGGCCCGTCTGCAGCATGAGGTCGACGAACGGCGCGGTGACGCCGCCACCGAGCACCGGGTGCGCGTGCTCGACCACGACGTTGACGAGGGGCACGTCGATCTCGTTGACGCCGACGACGCCGAGCAGGCGCAGCGTGGCGCGCTCCGTGGAGTCGGTCGTGTGAGCGTCGATGTGCTGCTGGATGTCGTCGGCGATGGACTCGGCGGCGGTCCGTGCCCGCGCGACGAGCGCCTCGTCCAGGTGGAACGCGTCGGTCATTGGACCACCTTCTCTCCTGCCGTCATCGCCGCGCCGGGCTGCGCCGGCGAGCTCAGGCCGTTGACAACGTCGAACGCGGGGACGCGGCCGCCGAGGGCGTCGGCGACCGCGGTGAAGAAGAGCTTGGGGCGATACGGCTGCGGCACGCGGAAGGGGTTCACCGTGACGGCGAGCACGCGAAGGGGACGGAGCACCTGGAGGGCGATGCCCCGCCGCTCGAAGCGCGCGACCGAGGTCGGCGGCATCACGAGGACGGTCGCGTCGCGCACGACGACGCGCAGCGGATGCCGAGGCGGCAGCACGCGCGTGAAGTCGTCGACGAACTCCTCGGTGAGCGCCCCTCCGATGTAGAGCGTGGCCGCCTTGCGGCGCGCGACCTCGCGCGCCACGGCCACGCCTTCGCCGATGACGGTCTGGAGCTCGAGCGGCAGGACCTCACCGTCGGATCCCACCGTGACGGCGCGAACGGCGCCGACGTGCGGCTCGAGTTGCGCCCGCACCTCGCTGGGCGCCTCCGGCAGGCTCAGCATGTCGAGTGCGGCGCGCGTGGTCTCCACGACCTCCTCGAGCGTGTCGCCGACCATGCCACCCGTTGCCATCACGAGGCCGTCGCTGACTCTCGGTGAGGCGCTGCCCAGCCGGTTGATGGCGCCGTCGACGAGAACCTGGCGGGCGCCGTGCGCGGCGACCCGCTCGATGGTGGCACGCAGTTCGCCGAGGGTCGTCGGCCCGCTGACCTCGACGCAGCCGATGCCCGAGGCCAGCCCTACGACGACGTGACCGAGCGGCGTGTGGAAGGGGAGCGTCTCGAGCACCTCGAGCCGGTAGCGTGACCGCGCGAGCGAGCCCTCGGTCGTGGCGACGACGGTGCCGGCGGGCGGTGAGATGCTGGGCTTGGCGAGCCCGGTGAGGTGGTCGGTGCGTTCGCCGTCGAGGCCGAGCGAGGTGAGGCCGAAGGCGCGCTCCGCCTGGGCCAGCAACGCGTTCACGACGGTCGTCTTGCCCGCGTTCTTGACGAGTCCGATGACGGCGACGGCCGTGGCGCCGGAGCCGGAGACGAGTTCGTGGAGGGCGGCGGCGGTGGCGGCGTCGGCACGGGTCTCGACCCCCCCGCTCCCCCCGGGCCGCGTCCCCGGGCTCGCGCCGGTGCCGCCGCAGCCGCTCACGGCTCGCCTCCGCGGGTCGCGACCCCGGGGGTGTCCGGCCGCCGGATCTCCTTGAGATAGCTGAAGATCGTGTAGCGCGAGAGGTCGAGCGCCTCGGCGACCTGCTCGGCCGAGCGCTTGACGAGGAAGGCCCCGCGCTCCTCGAGGCGCTTGACGACCTCCATCTTCTCCTCGCGACTCATGACGCCCGGGGTCTTGCCCATCTCGTTGAGGATCTTCGTGATCATGCCGGCGACGACGTCGCGGATGTCGCCGGCGAAGATCTCCTCGCGCTCGGGCACCGCCTCGCTCCCGAGGCGTCCGACGGCGGCGAAGTTCGACAGCGTGCGCTGCGTCTGCACGACGTCGGAGAGGTCGTAGTTCAGGCCGAGGATCGCGAACGCGCGGCCCTCCTCGTCGCGCAGCGTCACGGCCAGAGACTTGAGGATCTTGCCGTCGCTCGAGGTCACGTAGAGGCGCACGTCGTGAGCGTCGTCGGCTGCGCGCAGGGTGCGAAGCATGAGGTCGGTGGGCACGTCGCCGGCCGTGCGGCCGGTGACGTGGCCGTTCTCGATGGCGACGATCGAGTGCGGCAGCCGGGACAGGTCGTGAAGCACGACCTCACAGTCGGGCCCGAACATCTCGGCCAAGCCTTGGACGATCGGCAGAAGCGCGGTCATGCGCGGATCGAGCGGCTGTGTGACCACGGGCTCCTTCTCGTGAGGCGAAGCGCGGACGACGGGTGCGGCGCACGAAGCGGCCGGGGCCGCGGGCGGTGCGCCCACCCATTAATAGCGGCCGCGCGACGGTATGTCAAAAAAAGTGGGCGTTCTGTCGTGTTTGGTGGTGACGAGGGCGTCCACGGCTTCCGAGGGAGGGCGCGCAAAGAGGGTCAACATCACCACGTAGGCAGCCTGAAGAGCCTGCCTACTGTGAGCCGGGCCTGACTGCGGCCGCGCGCCGCAGCGTCGTCACATCGCCGACGGACGCTCGCCGAGCGTGACCTCGACCTGCTTCGTCTGACCGTCACGCACGTAGGTGACGCTGACCTTCTCGCCGGGCCTCTTCTCGGCGAGGAACTCGATGAGATCGTCGTACCCCGCGATCTCGGTCCCGTCGATCTCGGTGATGATGTCGCCACCGATGACGTAGTCCTGACCCTGAACGTCGACGGTGCGAGCCCCGCCGCGCAGGCCGGCGTCGTCGGCCGGGCCTCCGGGGACGACCTGTTCGATCAAGGCACCACCTCCGACGCCGAGGTCGAACATCTCGGCCACCTCGGCGGTCACGGTCTGGCCGCCGACGCCCAGCCAGGCGTACGTGACCTCGCCGCTCTCCTTGAGCTGGTCCATCACGCGGACCGCGGTGTTGATGGGGACGGCGAAGCCGAGGCCTTCGTTGCCGCCGCTTTGCGTCGCGATCTGCTCGTTGATGCCGATGACCTCGCCACCGGCGTTGATGAGCGGCCCCCCGGAGTTGCCCTGGTTGATGGCGGCGTCGGTCTGGATGCCGTCGGGGATGACGGCGCCGCTCGGCGAGCGCAGGCTGCGACCCGTCGCCGAGACGATACCCGAGGTGACCGAGAAGCCGTAGCCGAGGGGGTTGCCGATGGCGACCACCGGCTCGCCGACGGTGACGGTGTCGGAGTCGCCCAGCGGCAGGGGCGTCAGGTCGAGCCCTTCGGGGTCGACCTGGAGCAGGGCGACGTCGCTGTCGTTGTCGACCCCGACGAGCGTACCCTCTACGCGCTTCTCACCGTCCTCGCTCCTGAAGACGACCGTCACCTTCTCGGCCACCGAGCCGTCCTGGCTCACCACGTGGGCGTTCGTCAGGATGTAGCCGTCGTCCGAGGTCACGAAGCCCGTCCCCAGGCCCTGGGAGGGGCCTGAGTTCCACCAGGAGTCGGGTGCCTCGAAGGTCGCGAGGATCATCACCACGCCGCCGGCGAGCTCGTCGTAGATCTGCGCGGGGCTCAGGCCCTCGCTCTGCCCCTGGCTGAGCGGGATGGTCTGTGTCTTCACGACCGTCTCGCGCTCGACGCCGCCGGCGTCGAAGGCGAGGACCAGGATGAGGGCGACGGCGACCGCGCCGACCACGCCGCCCGCCAGTCCGACTACGAAACTGCTCATCGACCGCATCTGATCAACCCTTCCGCTCGCGTGGCTGAGAGCGCCGCCCGGTCGCCGCGGCGACGCCGGGGGTGGTGCCCCTCGTCATGTATGTGAGCACTCGGCCCGGCACGCAAACCGCGCCCGGGTGGCGGAGCCGCCGCGCCGCTGCCCGGCTGGGCGGCCACGGCTCATGCCGCCCCCACGCGTTTGCCGCGCGCGGTGTGCGCGCTGCGCGGCAGACGCACGGTGAAGGTCGTGCCGGTGCCCTCCGCGGACGAAGCGCTGAGCGCGCCGCCCATCAGCTCGACGAGCTCGCGGGCGATCGACAGGCCGAGCCCGGCCCCCGTCGTCGTGGCGCGCTCGTCGCGCCCGCGATGGAAGCGCTCGAAGATGAGCGGCAGCTCGTCGTCGGCGATGCCGGGGCCGTCGTCGCTGACTAGGAGTGAGGCGAAGCGCTCGTCGCCGTCCGTGGAGACGCGGATCGTGCTGCCGTCGGGCGAGAACTTGACCGCGTTGTCGACGAGGGCGCGCAGTACTTGGGCGAGGCGCTCCTCGTCGCACCACGCCGTCTCGGGACCGCCTCCGGGTTCCACCGCGAGGACGAGCCGCTTCGCTTGCGCCTGGGGCTGGAACTCGTCGAGGACCGAGCGGGCCACGCCGGCGAGGTCCACGTCGGCGGGCTCGAGCTGCAGCGAGCCGGTCTCGACGCGCGACAGGTCGAGCATGCTGACGGCCAGGTCGCGCAGGCGGTCGACCTGCTGACGCATCACGGCGAGGAACTCACGCTGCTCGTCGGGGCTGAGCTCGCCCTCGTCGAGCAGCTCGAGTGCCCCCGCGAGGGAGAAGAGCGGGGTCTTGAACTCGTGCGAGGCATTGGCGATGAAGTCACGACGGGCGCGCTCGAGGCGCGCCTGGGCGGTCACGTCGCGCACGACGATGATGGAGGTGAAGTCGGCCCCGCTGCCCACCGGGTAGGTGACCGCCTCGAGCGTGCGGTCGCCGTGCACGAAGACGACGTCCTGCACGCCGCCCGCGTCGCGCGACTCGTACCAGATGTTGGCGACGTCGTATGGGAAGGCGCTGCCCAGCTCCGCTCCCGGCGGCAGGCGGTTGCCGAGCAGGATGGCGGCGGCGGGGTTCGAGATCGTGACGTGCCCGTCGGCCGAGATACCGATGACGCCCTCGCTCAGGTCGTTGAGGAGCAGCTCGATGCGGTCGCGCTCGCGGGCGACCTGGGTGAAGGCGTCGCGCAGGCGCTCGGCCATCGTGTTGAAGGACGCGGCGAGCTGGCCGATCTCGTCCTGCATCCCGACCGGTACGGCGGCCGAGAGGTCGCCGCCGGCGATGGTCTCGGCGCTGTGCTCGATGCGCTTGAGCCGTCTGGCGATCAGGGACGAGGCGAGGTAGCCGGCGACGACACTGGCCACGAGGGCGAGGGCCGTGGCCTGCAGCAGCTGGCGCTGCACGGCGGCCACGGCGCGGTCGACGTCGACCAGCGAGGTCGCGACCACGACGGCTCCCACGGGGCCCCGTGAAGCCTCCGAGAAGAGCGGCACGGCGGTGACGGCGAAGCGACCCTGGTCGGTGTACACGACGCCTTGTTCGACGCGGCCGCTCGCGAGCGCCAGGGCCAGGAACGGGTAGTCGGCGCTCGAGGCCGGCGTGCTCCCGCCCGAGTCGGCGCGCGCCGTCTGCCGCTCGTCGAAGACGATCACGCGCCCGTTCAGCCGCATGCCGATGCGCGAGATGAGCTGCATGAGCAACTCCTCGTCGGTGACGACGAGCTGGCCGGTGGTGCTGTCGTAGCGGGTGAACTCGCTGACCGTCCCGCTGCTGATCGCGGCGTTCGCGCGCATGTCGGCGAGCTTGCCGTCCTCGAGGCGGTCGCGCAGCGGGGGGACGACGTACGCCCACGTGATCGCGGAGGCGACGGCGACCAGGGCCACGACCAGGAGGGTGAGCCAATTCTTGACAGAGCGCAGCATGCTCGGCGGTGCGGGACGCGGCGGGCGCCCGCGGGGTCAGAACTCCCTGAACTTGTACCCGATGTTGCGCACCGTGAAGATGAACTCCGGGTCCTTGGGGTCCTTTTCGAGCTTCTCGCGCAGGTGGCGGATGTGCACGTCCACGGTGCGCGCGTCGCGGTAGTCGGAGTCGCCCCAGACGAGCTGGAGCAGCAGCTGCCGGCTGTACACCCTGCCCGGGTGCGAGACCAGGGTCTTCAGGATCTCGAACTCGATGTAGGTCAGGTCGACCTTGTCGCCGCGCACCAGCACGTTGCGCTTGAGCAGGTCGATCTCGAGCTCGTCGACCTTGAGCAGGTCGTGCTTGGCGGCGACGGCGCTGCGCGCCATCTCGCTTCGCCGCAGCTGGGCGCGCACCCGGCTGCGGAACTCGCGCAGGCTGAAGCGATCCTTGGTGATGTAGTCGTCGGCGCCGATCTCGAGGCCGAGGACGCGGTCGATCTCCTCGGAGCGCGCTGTGAGCATGACGATCGGGACGATGCTCTGCGCGCGGATGCGCCGGCACACCTCGAGGCCGTCGAGGCCGGGGAGCATGATATCGAGGATCACGAGGTCGAAGCGCTCGCGAGCGAAGGTCTGCATGGCCTCCTCGCCGTCGCGCGCCGTGACGACGGTGTAGCCCTCCTTCTCGAGCGGGAAGCGCAGCAGCTTGAGGATGGCCTCCTCGTCGTCCACCAGCAGGATGCGCACTCCCTTGTCGTTCATGCCTCTCCCCCCTCGCTCGTCCGCGCTCCCGGCGGCGGGGCCAGCCGCCGTAGCCTGAACCCCGCGCCGATGGCGCTCGCGATCGCGGCGCAGCCCTCCGGGTCGGCGCCCGGGTGGTCGACTGCTGTGAGCGTCGTCTCGATACCGTGTCCGACACACAGTTCGGCGAAGCGGATGACGGCCCTGTGCGACTTGCTGAACATCGGCCGGCAGATCAGGTCGTAGGTCTCGGGGTCGGCGGCGTTGAGGCTGACCGTGGCGGCGGTGAGGCCGGCCGCCGCCAGGACCGCCGGCACGTCGAGGTCGGGGTTCAGCAGCTGGCCGTGGCCGTTGGTGTCGAGGCGGCTGCGGATGCGGCGCAGGCGCAGCCACTCGGTGACGCCGAGCACCACGTCGAGGCGCATCGTGGGCTCGCCGAACCCGCAGAAGACGACCTCGTCGGCGGGTCCGTCCATGAAGGCGCGCTCGACCTCGGCCGTGACGTCCTCGACCCCGGGCTCCTGGTCGAGCACCAGCACCTCGCCGTAGACGCCGTCGCTGAACTCGCGGATGCAGAACTCGCAGGCGCACGAGCAGCGGTTGGTGATGTTGAGGTAGATGGCGTCGCCCCGGCCGCGGTAGGCGATGGCGCCGCGACCGGCCGCCGGCTGGTGATCGTCCATACACGTCAGCTCCGCGGGAGCGGCTGGAGAGGCACGGGTGCCGTGACACGCGCCGCGAGTGAGAGTATAGCAGGGTAGAATCCAGACCCCAGGCGCCGGGCGGGCAGCCGCCGGCGACCACGAGCGGAGAACGCGAGGGCGCCCGTGAGCGACATCGTCCGGCAACTCGAAGGCCTGTGCGCCTCGTTGCGCGCCGTCGTCCTGCCCTCGATGGGCAGCCACGCGGCTCGCGTCCACGCCGGAGTCGCCGTCGGCGGCGACGTGACCTTCGGCATCGACGAGGAGGCGGAGCGGCACCTCGTCACCTATATGGCGCGCCACCTGCCCGGCTGGGCCTACTACTCCGAGGACGGCGGCCTGATGGGGGCCTCCGACCCGGAGATGGTCCTGATCGTCGACCCGATCGACGGCACGCGCCCGGCGGCCGCCGGCTTCGAGATGTCGTGCGTGAGCGTGGCCGCCGTCGCGCCGTCGGCGGCGCCGACGATGGGCGACGTCGCCGCCGGCGTGATCCAGGAGATCAAGAACGGCGACGTCTTCTCGGCCGAGAGGGGCGCCGGGTTCCGCATGCGCCGGGCCGACGGCACCGACCTGCCGTTCCGCCCCGCGGCGGGCGCCGGGCTCGAGAGCCTCTTCTGGACCCTCGGCTTCCGCGGTCGCCCGGCGGTCATCCTCGCTACCGTCCTCGAGGAGCTCATCGACGTCTCGTCGGTCGGCGGCTGCGTCTTCGACATCGGCTCGGCGACCTACTCGATCACGCGCATCCTCACCGGCCAGCTCGACGCCTATGTCGACATCGGGCCGGCGATCATCGCCGCGCACCCGTGGACCGAGGCCGAGTTCCGCCGCGTGGGGCGCGGCAACGTGCTCTGTAACTCGCCCTACGACCTCGCTGCCGCCTACGTGCTCTGCCGCGAGGCCGGCATCCCGGTCACGGGGGCCCACGGCGAGTCGCTCGACGAGCGTCTCGTGCTGGGCTCCGACGCGAGCTTTCAGATCGCCGCCGTGGCCTCGGGTAACGCCGCCCTGCAGGCCGAGCTCGTGGCGGCCGTCGAGCGCGGCATCGGCCGTCTCGAGCCGCGACCGGGCTGAACGGCCGCCGCGCGGCGCGACCGGGTACGAACGGCGAGACGAGGAGGTGGCGAGTGACGAAGGCGGCACAGCATGAGGCGATGCTCTGGGACCCGCTGGACGACGGGCGCGTGCAGTGCCGCGTCTGCCCGCGGCTCTGCCGCATCGCGCCCGGCGCCTCCGGCGTCTGCCGGGCGCGCGTCAACCGCGACGGCCGCCTGTACACGCTGATCTACGACCGCGTCTGCAGCGTCGCCGCCGACCCCATCGAGAAGAAGCCGCTGTACCACTTCTTCCCCGGCAGCACCGTCCTCTCGCTGGGCAGCGTCGGCTGCAACTTCACCTGCCGGCACTGCCAGAACTGGCAGATCGCGCACGCCGACGCGGCCACGGTCGCCCGTGACCTGCGGGAGCTGCCCGTCCGCAACCTGCCGGTGCTCGCCGAGCACAACGGCTGCGCCGGTGTCGCCTGGACCTACAACGAGCCCACCATCTGGCTCGAGTACATCCTCGACGGCGCCCAGGTCGCGCACGAGCACGGTCTCTACACGGTGATGGTCACCAACGGCTACATCACCGAGGAGGCCCTCGACGTGCTGGGCCCGCACATCGACGCCTACAGGGTCGACGTCAAAGGGTTCACCGCCGAGGCCTACCACGAGCTCTGCCGCATCAAGGACTTCGGCCCGGTGCTGGCCGCGGCCGTGCGCGCCCGGTCCGAGCACGGCTGCCACGTCGAGATCGTGACCAACGTCGTGCCGACGCTGAACGACGACCCGGCCGCGCTGCGCGCCCTCGCCGGCTGGATCGCCGCCGAGCTGGGCCCGAAGACCCCGTGGCACGTCACACGCTTCATGCCGTATCTCGAGCTGTCGCACCTGCCGTCGACGCCGGTGAGGACGCTCGAGCGGGCCGTCGCCATCGGGCACGAGGCGGGGCTCGAGTTCGTGTACGTCGGCAACGTGCCCGGCCACGAAGGAGAGAACACGGTCTGTCCGAACTGTAAACGGCTTCTCGTGCGCCGCACAGGGTACGAGGTCGAGGACCTCGCCCTCCGAGGTACCTTTTGCACCTTCTGCGGGCACAACATCAACGTACGTGCGGACCTCGGGCGGCGGGAGCGCGCTGGCGGGGGATCGTGAGCGTCAGGTAGGATGCGGCAGCCATGGATGAGTTCGTCAGACTGGACATCCCCGCGCGGGCCGAGTACGTCGTGCTCGGACGCCTCGCGCTGAGCGGCTTCCTGCGCCGCCGCGAGGGCTTCTCCGACGACGCCGTGGCCGACCTCAAGCTCGCCCTCACCGAGGCGTGCTCCAACTCCGTGCGCCACGCCTACGACCACGACGACGGCAAGGTCCACCTCGAGTTCCGCATGGGCGACGGCTGCGTGGTGCTCTCCATCCGCGACGAGGGCGCCGGCTTCCACGACGACGCGACCGAATGCCCCGACTGTCAGGCGGTCGCCGGGCTGCCCGACGCCGAGGGCGGTCTCGGCATCTCGATAATCCGCGCCGTGGTCGACGAATTCGACCTTCAGCGCCCGCGCGACGGCGGGACCATCCTGGTCCTGACCAAGCGCATCGACGCCTGAGCGCAGCGGCGGGCGTCGCCTTCGCCCCCGTGACCGCGCTCCCCGCTCTCGCCTCCCGTTTCGCCCTGACTCCGGACCAGGTGGCGGCACTCGACCGCTACATCACGCTGGTGCTCGGCTGGCGTCGGGGCCGCGTGACCGGCCTGCGCAGTCGCGACGACGCCGTCGACACTCTGGTGGGCGACGCGCTGGCGCTGCTCGACGTGATCGAGGGGGGCCGCGAGGCCCGGGGCGGCGCCGCAGGCCGTGGTGTGCCCGACCGCCTCCGGTTGCTCGACCTCGGCAGCGGCGGCGGCGCCCCCGGGCTGCCGCTGGCCGTCGCGGCGCCGCAGCTCTCCGTCGTCCTGCTCGACTCCGTGCGCAAGAAGTGCGACTTCTTGACCGCCGCGGTCGATGAGTTGGGGATGACCGGCCGCGTGACCGTCGTCTGCGCGCGCAGCGAGAGCTTCACGGCCGCTGGGGGTGAGGGCCGCGAGGCCTTCGACCTCGTGACGGCGCGCGCCGTCGGCGCGCTGGCCGAGGTCGTCGAGCTCGCGGCCCCCGCCCTGACCCCCAGCGGGCGTCTCCTGGCGCTCAAGACCGGCGTCGCGCTGGAGAGCGAGGGGGCCGCCGGCAATGTGGCCGCCGGCGTCTGTGGTCTCGCGTCCGGCGCCGTGGTGCCGCTGCCGGCCTCGCCGCTCGCGGACTCGGTCTGCGTGACCTTCGCCAAGCTGTCGCCGGTCCCGGACTGGTTGCCGCGTCGCGCCGGTGTGGCCGGCCGCCGGCCGCT
>DATHSP010000275.1:0-7453 GCA_035464075.1 Thermoleophilia bacterium
CGTGACGCGCCCGCAGTGTAGGCTCGTATCGACACCTCTCGATATGAGGTACCCACGGGTGATGGAGGACGCAGTGAACCAGCAGAGCCGGACCGACGACGAGCTCAAACAGACGATCCGCGAGCGGTACGCCGAGCGGGCCGCGGCGGCGACGACGACGAAGAGCTGCGGTTGTTGCTGCGGCCCGGCGGCTCCTGCCGTGCCCCAGGACGAGAGCGCTCGCGGCCTGTACGCCGTCGACGAGACCGGCGACCTCCCCCCCAAGGCGGTCCTGGCCAGTCTCGGCTGCGGCAACCCCACGGCGCTGGCCGACCTGCAGCCTGGTGAGGTCGTGCTCGATCTGGGGAGCGGGGGCGGCATCGATGTGTTGCTCGCGGCGCGCCGCGTGGGTCCGGGCGGCAAGGCCTACGGGGTCGACATGACCGACGAGATGCTCGCCCTCGCGCGCGAGAACCAGCAGAAGGCCGGGGTCGCCAACGTCGAGTTCCTCAAGGGAGAGATCGAGGACGTACCGCTGCCCGACGCGAGCGTCGACGTCGTCGTCAGCAACTGCGTCATCAACCTCTCGGTCGACAAGGACCGCGTCCTCCAGGAGGCGTACCGCGTGCTCAAGCCGGGCGGGCGGTTCGCGGTGTCGGACATCGTCTTCCAGGGCGATGTCTCGCTCGTGCCACGGGGGCTGCGCGAGGACGTCGAGGCCTGGGCCGGCTGCGTCGCCGGGGCGCTCGAGGAGCAGGACTATCTTGCGCGGCTGCGCGCTGCCGGCTTCTCGGACCCGGCTCTCGAGGTCACCAACGTGTACGACGGCTCGCCCGCCAACTCGTGCTGCGGCGCCCCGGCGCTGCCGGCCGGCGTGCGGCTCGTCAGCGGGTTCGTGCGCGCGGCCAAGCCGCGCTGACGGGCGGCGGCCGTCGCGGCCGCACGAAGATGGCGAGAGGCCGCCTCCCTGCGCCGGGGAGGCGGCCTCTCGGTGCTTGAGAGCCCGCCGCCCCGGGCATCTTGCCTCCGTGCCCACCCGCGGGCCGCCGCGTCGGCGGTCCGCCTCGATGCAGATCCACGGAGGCCAGGTCATGATGCGGATACTCTGCAGGCGGACGGCCCTGCGGGCGTGGACGGCGCTGCGGGCGCGGGCGGCGCCGAGGGCGCGCGCGTGGCTCGCGCCGGCCGTGGTCGTGCTGCTCGTGCCGGCCGGCGCACTGCCGCTGTTCGCGGCGTCGGCGGCAGCCCACGAGACGGTAGACGTCCAGGGCTACGACTTCGACGTGGGGTGGGGGCAGGAGCCCGCCTTCGCCGGGGAGCTGAACAGCGTGCAGCTCACCGTCACCGCGAAGCCCGGCGGTGAGCCGGTGAAGGGTGTCGACGAGGGGCTTCGCGTGACCGTGATCTACGGCGAGAACGAGCTCGAGCCGCCGCTCGTGCCCGCTTACGGCACGAAGGGCGAGTACCGGGCGTGGTTCGTCCCCACGGCGCCGGGCGACTACACCTTCCGCTTCACCGGCACCATCGGCGACCAGGAGATCGACGAGAGCTTCACGAGCTCGTCCACGACGTTCGACACGGTCCAGGACCCGGTCAAGCTGCAGTTCCCCGTCCAGACAGGGACGGTGGGCCAGCTCGCCCGGCGACTCGATGCCGAGCTGGCCCCGGAGCCCGCGGTCGTCGATGCGGCGGTGGAGACGTCGGGGGACGGGTCGGGCAGCCTTCTTCTCGGGGTGGCGGGCGTCGTGCTCGGCGGGCTCGGGCTCGCAGTCGCCGCGCTCGCCCTTCTACGGACGCGGTCGTAGGACGGGCGCGACCGTGCGTCGGGCGTCCAGCGGGCCGGCCGCGTTCGTCGGCGCGTACGCCGGCGCGCTGGCCGTCGCGGCCGTCGTTCTCGCCGGCTGCCTCGGCTTCGCGGCCTTGGTGTCGCCACCGGCCACGGCACACTCGGCGCTGGCGCGGTCGTCGCCGGCCGCGGGCGAGGCCCTGCCGACCGCGCCCGACGCCGTCGTCCTGGAGTTCACCGAGGCGCCCGAGCCGACTGTGCTGCGCGTGGAGATCGCCGACCGTGAGGGGCGCGCCGTATCGGGCGCCGCGGCGCCCGAGATCGCGCCCGACGATCCGCGGACCGTGCGCGTGCGGCTCGACGACACGCTGCCCGAAGGGGTCTACTCGGTGAACTGGCGCGTGGTCTCCTCCGTCGACGGCCATGTCGAGAGCGGGTCCTTCGCCTTCGGAGTGGGCGTCGTGCCTCCGGCCGGCGCCGCCGCCGGAGGCATCGGCGACGTGCCGCGCTGGCTGCTCGGGGTGCAGGACACCGGGCGCTGGCTCCTTTACGCCGGGCTCGTCCTCATGGTGGGCGCGGCCGGCACGCTCTCCATCAGCTTCGCCGGGCGGGTCCCGCCGGGCGGTGTCGTACTGCTGAGGCTCGCCTGGCTGGCCGCGGCGGTGGGCGCGTTCGTGGTGCTGCTGGCCGAGCGCGCCATCATCGACGTCCCGAGCCTCCTGCCGCTGCTCCACACGACACCCGGCAAGCTGCAGGGCTACGAGGGTCTGCTGGTGCTCGCCTCGGCCGCCGGGGTCGCGGCCGTCGACCTCGCCCCCGGCCGGCGCACGCTCGCCGCCCTCGGCGGGCTGGCCGCCGCGGCGATGCTCCTGCACGTGCTCTCCGGCCATGCCGCGGCACCCACTGTGATGCGTCCGCTCAACCTGGTGAGCCAGTGGACGCATCTCGTGGCCGTCGGCGTGTGGATCGGCGGGCTCGCCTGGCTTCTCCTCGGCCTGCGGGGAGAGGCGCCCGGCGCCCGTGCGGCCGCGGTCGTGCGGTTCTCGACGACGGCGGCGGTGGCGCTGGCCGTCGTGGTCGCGACGGGCGCGGTGCGCGCGGTGGCGGAGGTCGGCTCCCCGAGCCTGCTCTTCACGACCGGCTACGGCCTGACGCTGACGGGCAAGCTGGTGCTCGTCCTCGGTCTGGTCGCCCTGGGCGCGCTCAACCGCTTCCGTCACGTGCCGCGTGTGGCCGCCCGAGCGCCGGGGGCGCCGGCCGGCGCGCGGAGGTCTCTTTGTAGCGCCCCCTTGACCTGTGAGGGTGGGCCCGCGATCGGCGCCCTGCGCCGCTCGGTCGGCGGGGAGTTGGTGCTGGCCGCGGCCATCCTCGCGCTCACGGCTTCGCTGAGCGGCACGGCTCCCGCCCGCGTCGCGGCCGCCGGGGCACCACCACCGCCCGCCGCGAGCGTCGTCGCCGTCGGGGACGACTTCACGGGCACGGTGCGCGTGCGCCTCACGGTCACCCCGGGCACGGCGGGCGCGAACGCGTTCACGGCCGTCGTGCTCGATGCGGCTTCCGGCGGCCCCCGTGAGGCTGAGGCCGTGAAGCTCGGCTTCTCACTCCCCACGCGCCCCTCGCTCGCGGCCGCGACGCTGGAGCTGGAGCCGGGTCCGGACGGGACGTGGACCGGCGAGGGGCTTCAGCTGTCCGCGCTCGGTGAGTGGAGCGTCGAGGTCCTGGTGCAGGAACCCGCCGACGCCGTGGTCGTGCCGCTGACCGTGGTCGTGAGCGAGTAGGCCCGCGGCGGCGGCCTGACGTCCGGAACGGCAGTGCTCCGACGGTCGGCGGACGGGCCGGCGAGCGACGTCAGCGGTGAGGCCGGCGCCGAAACGGGTAGGTTGCTGCACACACTCGTTACCCGGCACAGGGGCGGTTGAGGAGCGGGAGCCTTGAGGTACGTGGTCATCGCGGCGTTCGTGCTGTCCGTGGCGCTCGTCGGCGCCGCCGCGATCATGGCCGGCGCGAGCGAGGAGCTCGACGGGGCCGGTGGGGGCCCCGGGCGGGTCGCCGCTGCGGCAGACGACACCGCCGAGGGCGAGGCGCGCGCGACGGCGCGCCTCATCATCCGCGACATCGCCCAGAGGATCACCCCCGAGATGGGCGATGCCCACGAGCGCCTCGTCGCCAAGGGGGCGCGAGAAGGCAAGGCGTTCCGCACCTGGAGCGAGTTCCTGAGACCGCTCCGC
Organism: Thermoleophilia bacterium; assembly: GCA_035464075.1. Classification (GTDB taxonomy): domain Bacteria; phylum Actinomycetota; class Thermoleophilia; order UBA2241; family UBA2241; genus UBA2241. The sequence goes on from DATHSP010000275.1 coordinate 3,994, forward strand.
GCGCAGCACGGCGTCACCTCTCTCTACACACTGGTCAAGCTCGACCGCGAGACCGTCGGCGTCGTCGTCGAGGTCGTGGAGGACCCGGACGACGGCGATCGCTGGCTGGCCGCCTACGAGATGGAGCCGGCCATGAAGCGGGCGTTCGAGGGGCGTGTGGCGGTGCATCGCGGCGAGCCGTGGTTCGACCCTCGCATCAGGGGCGGGGCCCCGCACGTGCGGGCCCTGGCGCCGATCTACGACAGCTCCGGCGACGTCGTCGCCATCATCGGGGTCGACCTCGAGGTGGGGGATCGCCGGGTGGTGCGCTGACCGGCGCGGAGCGAGGCCGTCGCCGGGAGCGGACGACCGCGAGGAGCGGGGCGCCGAGGCCTTCTGGCGGCGATCCGCCGCCGCTGCGTCGGCGGCGGCAGACGTTCCCCCGGCGACGACATCCAATCGTTCGGGGATCGACTGACGTCGTGGTCGGCCACCGGGCAGGCTGCTAAGCTCGGTCGCGACGGCGAGCCGAGGAGGGCCGATGGCACGGGGTTGGGGTCGAGAGCAGGTCGGCGAGGTCCTCGACGGCGCGGGCGTCGACGCCTGGGGCGTGGCCGCGAACATGCCTCCGCTGCCGTTGGCGCCGCCGCTCGCCACGGCCATCACGCTGCTCAAGCGCTTCGACTCCGTCGAGCTCCGCGGCGTCGAGCACGGCCCGCACGAGACCTACTACGCCGGCTACCTGCGCCTCAACGCCGCACTCGACGCGGCGGCCGCGAGGCTCGTCGAGGGGCTCCGCGCCGCGGGCGCCGCGGCCGAGTTCGTGCCGCCGACCGTCCCCGAGGAGCTCTACGACACGATCGCCGACTGGGGGGATGCGGGTGTGTTCGCCCACAAGACCGCGGCGACGCGGGCCGGGCTGGGGTGGATCGGCAAGACCGCGCTGTTCGTCTCCCCGGAGTTCGGCCCACGCGTCCGTCTGGCCACCGTGTTCACCGACCTCGCGCTCGAGGCGGGCACGCCGGTCGCCGAGGGGCGCTGCGGCACCTGCCGGCGCTGCGTCGACGCCTGCCCGGCGGGCGCCGGCCGCGACGTCACCTGGCAGGCCGGCCTGCCGCGCGAGGCGCTCTACGACGAGAAGGCCTGCGAGGCCGAGACCGAGCGCCACCCTGATCTCGGCGGGGTCTGCGGCGTGTGCATCGCCGTGTGCCCGTGGGGGCGCGACGGCTGAGACGCGGCGCGAGCTGCGCCGCCGGCCCAGACGAGAAGCGCCCGCCGGCCCAGACGAGAAGCGCCCGCCGGCCCACGCGAGGAGGGCCCGTCGGCCCAGACGAGAAACGCCCGCCGCCCGGCGTGAGCCGGGCGGCGGGCGTCTTGACCGTCAGGTCTGTCAGGCAGGCTTGACGTTCACGGCCTGGGGGCCCTTGCGGCCCTCCGTGACCTCGAACTCCACGGCCTGACCTTCCTGCAGGGTCTCTACGCCGGGCGCGAGATCGGCGACGTGAGCGAACACGTCCTTGCCCTCTGCGCGCTCGATGAAGCCGTAGCCCTTCTGCAGGTTGAACCACTTGACTGTGCCTTGAGCCACTACTACTCCTTGATCGGCGAGCGGCTCAATGCGACGAGTGTGGCAGCGAAGCGCGCTCGAACAGTTTGACGCCCGCAGGGGTGGCACCTCCGCGGGCGTCGTGCACAGTCTACCCGTTTCGGCCGTGTCGTGCTGCGCGCGTCCGTCCGCCGTGCCTCGCGGGTGCCTCGAACGCGCCCTTCGGCCGTGCGTCGCGAGTGCCTCGAACGCCGCCGTCAGCCGTGCCTCGCGGGTGCCTCGAGCGCGCCCATGATGATGCGCGTCCACACGCGGTGCAGCGCAGCCGGGTCGACGTCGTCACTGGCGACGAGCCGCTGGATCGCGAGCCCGGCCGGTGCGGCGATGGTGAGCGAGGCAAGCCCCTGGAGACAGCGCAGCCGACCGGGTTCGTCGCTGCCGGCGAGGCAGCCGGCGAGGGCGTCCCGCAGACCGCGGTGCGTGGAAGCCTCGCGGGCGCGCAAGGCCTCGTCCCGCAGGACGACGGGCAGCATCTCGTAGTGGCAGCGGAAGGGGGTGAGGCGCGTCAGTGCACGCTCTTGCGCGGCGATGACCGCAGGGATCCTCTCGACGCCGGCCGGGAGGCGGCGGACGGCCCGGCGCACGAGCGTCCGGTTCTCGTAGGCGACGCTCGCGTGGAGGCGGTCCACCAGCCCGCGCTTGTCGCCGAAGTAGTACGACACGGCCGAGCGGGGCTCGCCGGCGCGTGCGGCGACGGTCTCGAGGGTAAGGGCCCTGAAGCCGCGCTCGTGGACGACACGCCGGGCGGCGGTCAGCAGGTTGACCGCGACCGGGGCGAGGTCGCCCGCCGGGTCGGGCTCCGCCTCGGGCGGCAGGGGCGGGGCGCCCGACTCCCAGTCGACGGCCTCGCGCAGTTCCGCGACGAGAGGGCCGGCCGGCCCGCCGAGGGAGGCGTGCAGCATCTCGGCGAGCAGGCCGAAGACACCCTCGGTGTCGACGACGTCGGGGTCGATGAGCGCCTGCGCGGCGACTCCTTCGCCGATACCGAGGAGGAGCGTCGTTAGCGCGTCCCGGTCCTCGCGCGGCACGACGGACGACTCGAGACACATCGCGCCGATGCGGCGGTAGGAGTCGTAGAACTCGGCCAGGCGCCGGCGGGCGTCGCGGTCGCGGAGGATGTAGGGGAGCAGGTCGAAGTAGGTCGCGTACAACGAGGTCTGCAGGGCGAGATCGCGGTGGAGGGCGATGAGCTCGCGGGCGTGCCCGGTCAGCGGGTCGGGCGGCTCGCGCAGCCCGTCGACGAGGGCGACGTCGGTGTCGTGCCAGAGCGAGTCGACCAGCGTCGCGACGAGGCCGGCCTTGCTCTCGAAGTGATAGATGATGAGTGACTTGGTCTCGCCGGCCTCGGCGGCGATGCGCCGCAGGGTCAGGCCCTCGTAGCCGTCGCGTGTCAGCACGTGGTGTGCGGCCTCGAGGATGCGCCGGGCGGTCGGCGAGAGCCGCGCCGTGGCGTAGGCGAACGCCTCGCCCGCGACCGGACGTGCCACCGGCTCCTCCATCCGTCCCCGACCTCCACCTCGCCACCCGTGCGCCGTCTCGGCGCTGGGCAGAATCCTACGCCATCGACGCCGTCGCGCGCTCGGAGCGCGGCGCGCGGATCGTCTGCGCACCGCGCGGCCCGCCTCGCGACGCGTGGCCGGACCCCGCGATACGTGATCGCCGCAGTCCGACGGGGTACGGCATCCGGTCTTGACAGCAGCCGCCGGGCGTCTAGGATACTGGCAAGTCAGTTGACCGGTCAGTCGAACTGACGCCGAGCCGGCCGACGTGTGCCGGCTCTTGAGTCGCCCCCGAGTGATGCGGCGGAGGCGTCGCGGTCTCCCCCTCGACCGCGGCGCAGAGCCCTCACTCAGACGACCGGTGGCCCGCGCGGCG
>DATHSP010000276.1:0-1705 GCA_035464075.1 Thermoleophilia bacterium
TCAGGCCGCGACGGCGAAGGCGCCGTCCAGGGCGGAGAGGACCTCGTCGCGGTAGGCGTCGAACTTCTCCTCCGCGACGTAGCGCGAGCGGTTGATCTTCTCGACCACCGGATCGCTCAGGATGTCGTCGACGGTGGCGCCTCGCTCGAGCGCAACCTTGGCGACGTCGTAGAACTTGAGCATCATGCGCAGCATGCCGGTGGCCTTGCTCATCGAGCAGCTGGCGTCGACAGGGTCGAAGCCGTTCTGCTGCAGGAAGTCCTGCCGCAGGATGCGCCCCGCCTCGATGATCAGCCGCTCCTGGTCCTGCAGCGCGTCCGGTCCGACGAGCTGCACGACCTCCTGCAGGTCGCTCTCGCGCTGCAGCAGGCCGACCGCGCTCTCGACGAGCTCGGGGAAGTCCTCCGCGACGTTCTCGCGGTACCAGGGCTCGAGGATGCCGCCGAACAGGGTGTAGGAGCGGTTCCAGTTGATCGCCGGGAAGTGCCGCCGGCGCGCCAGCGAGGCGTCGAGCGCCCAGAAGCAGCCGGTGATGCGCAGCGTCGCCTGGGTGACGGGCTCGGAGAAGTCGCCGCCGGCCGGGCTGACGGCGCCGATGATCGACACCGCGCCCTCGTCGCCCGCCAGCGTGGTCACGCGGCCGCCGCGCTCGTAGAAGGCCGCGAGGCGCGAGCTGAGGTAGGGCGGGTAGCCCTCCTCGGCCGGCATCTCCTCGAGGCGGGAGCTGATCTCACGCAGCGCCTCGGCCCAGCGGCTGGTGGAGTCCGCCATGAGCGAGACGCCGTAGCCCTGGTCGCGGAAGTACTCGGCCAGCGTGATGCCCGTGTAGATCGACGCCTCGCGGGCGGCGACGGGCATGTTCGAGGTGTTGGCGATCAGCACCGTGCGCTGCATGAGGGGGTTGCCGGTCTTGGGGTCCTCGAGCTCGGGGAACTCGACCAGCACGTCCGTCATCTCGTTGCCGCGCTCGCCGCAGCCGACGTAGACGACGATGTCCGCGTTGCCGTACTTGGCGACCGACTGCTGCGTGACCGTCTTGCCCGAGCCGAACGGGCCGGGGATCGCGGCGGTGCCGCCCATCGTCAGCGGGAAGAGGACGTCGAGGATGCGCATGCCGGTCAGGAACGGCGTGACGGGGTCGAGCTTCTTCGTGACCGGGCGCGGCTGCCGCACCGGCCAGGCGTGGACCATGCGGATCTCGGTGCCGTCATCCAGCGTCGCGACGACGTCGTCCACCGTGTACTCGCCGGCGGGCGCGATCGTCTTGATCTTCCCCGCCACCCGCGGCGGGACGAGGATCTTGTGCGTGAAGGTGAACTCGGGGACCGTGCCGATCGGCTGACCGCCGTGGACCTCGTCGCCGACGGCCACCGTGGGGGTGAACGCCCAGGTCGCCTCGCGCGACAGCGCGTTGACCGTGATGCCGCGGTCGATGTAGGTGCCCGACGCCTGCATGATCTTGTCGAGCGGGCGCTGGATCCCGTCGAAGATGCCGTTGAGCATGCCGGGCCCGAGCTCGACCGCCAGCGGCAGCCCCGTCGAGACGACCGGCTCGCCGACCTTGAGGCCGGCGGTGTCCTCGTAGACCTGCACGAACGCGGTCTCCCCGTCGAGCCGGATGATCTCGCCGACGAGGTTCTCGGTCCCCACACGCACGATGTCGTACATGCGGGCACCCATCATCCCCTCGGCGATCACGGCCGGA
>DATHSP010000277.1:0-2426 GCA_035464075.1 Thermoleophilia bacterium
ATGTAGTCGCTCCAGGCCAGCGTGCTCACCTGCATGAGGAAGGGCGCCTCGAGCTCGACGCTCGGCGCCGGCACGCGGTCGATGATGGTCTGGAAGAGGTCGTTCATGCCGGCGTCGGCGAGCTCCCGGAGCAGCGCCGGCGACAGCCCGCCGCCGTCACCGAGGTGCAACTCGCGCTCGTGCTCCTCCTTCTGGTACTCGTCGAGGTCGTTGACGATCCAGCCCTCGAGGCCGGAGCCGTAGAGCACGGGGAAGTCGAGCTGGTCGTTGTCGGCGCCCAGCTCCACGAACAGGTCGAAGGTCTTGTCGAGCGCGCCGGACGGGTCGGCGTTGGGCCGGTCGGCCTTGTTGACGACGACGATCGGCCGCAGGCCCAGGCGCAGCGCCCGCATGAGCACGTAGCGCGTCTGCGGCATCGGTCCTTCGTTCGCGTCGACCAGGAGCAGCACCGAGTCGACCATGCTGAGGACGCGCTCGACCTCGCCCGAGAAGTCGGCGTGGCCGGGCGTGTCGATGATGTTGATGAGGTAGTCCTTCCACTCCACCGTGCAGTGCTTGGAGCGGATCGTGATGCCGCGCTCGCGCTCGAGGTCGTTGCTGTCCATCACCCGCTCCTCGACCCGGGCGCTCTCGCGGAACACGTGGGCGGCGCGGAAGATGCTGTCGATCAGCGTCGTCTTGCCGTGGTCGATGTGGGCGATGATCGCCAGGTTGCGGATCTGCTCGACGGCGTGCACGGTCGCGGTCTTCCTGTCGGGGGACGCGGGCGTCGAAACGCCCGGCGGCGCTGCGCCGGCCGGGCGGCTCAGCCAAGTGTACACGCCGCCCGTGTTGCCGTCGCCCGCGGCGCCGCCACAGCCGCCGCCTCTGACCGGCCGCCGGGCGGAGGCGGGGGAGGGCCCGACCCGATAGCATCAGCGGGCCATGTCCCGCCCTCCTCAGACCCCGTCCGTACGCAGGTCGGCTCCCGCGCGTGCCCCCGCGCCGAGCCGGGCGCGCGCCCTCGCCGGCCGCGCCGGCGCCGAGCTGCGCGCCTTCCCGCCGCAGTTCTGGCTGCTCGCCCTGGGCTTCTTCATCCTCCTCGTCGGCATCGACATGTGCTTCCCCTTCGAGACGACGTACCTGCACGACCGCCTCGGCTACTCGATGACCACGATCGGCGTGCTGCTCGGCGCGCCGCTCATCCTGGCCGTGCCGTTCTACGTCGTCGACGGGGCCATCGCCGACCGCTACGGGCGCAAGCCGGCGATGGTCACCGGCATCTGCTTCGTCACCGCGCTCTACCTGACGCTCGCGTTCGCGCGTGAGCTCTGGCAGATCGCCATCGCCGTCAGCGCCGAGGCTGCCTTCGGCTGGGCGCTGTTCCTGACCGGCAGCAACGCCATGGTCGCCGACCTGGTGACGTTCGAGCGACGGGCGGAGGCGTACGGCATCACGCGCGTCTTCCTCCACGCCGGCATGATCGTCGGGCCGCTCCTCGCGCGCGTCATCCTCGAACGCGACCCCACGTACCGCTCCCTGTTCCTCACCGGCGCCGCGATCTGCTTCGTGTTCGTCCTCGTCGTTCTCGTCCTCTTCCGCGAGACGCGCCCGGAGGCGGCGCGCTCGGAGACCTCGATGCGAGCGACCCTCCGCGGTTACGTGGTGGTGCTGCGCGACCGGCGCTTCCTCGCCTTCTGCGCGATCGCCGCCCTGCCGCTCTACGGCTTCGGGCAGATCTGGTCCATGCTCCCCGTGATGCTACGCAACGAGCACGGCGCGTCGCCCGGCGAATGGGCCGTCCTGCTGAGCTTCTACGCCGTGAGCCTCGCCGTGCTGCAGTACCCGGTGATCCGTCTGCTGCGAGGGCGGGACCACGTGCTGCTCATGGCGGCGGCGAGCCTGCTCGTCGGTCTCGGGCTCGCCGGGGCGGTGCTCCTGCCGTGGGGCGTTTGGACCTTCGTCGCCGTCTTCGTCCTCGGGCAGGGCGTGCTGCTCCTCATCCCGATCTCGTCCACCGTCTCGGCCAAGCTCGCGCCGATCGCCCTGCGCGGCCGCTACATGGGCACGTGGACGCTCGTGCAGATGGCCGGGTACGCGCTCGGCCCGCTCTTCGGCGGGCTCGCCATGGACCGGCTGGGCGAGCGTGGCGCGGCGCTCGTGATCCTCGCCTGCGGGGCGGCGGGCGCGGTGCTCTACGTCGCCCTCGCCCGCCGCTTCAGGGCCTCGCCGGTCGCCGCTGCCGGCTGAGCGGCGCGCGGCGCGGCTCGCGCTCCGCGGCGGCCGCGGCGTCGGAGAAGGCCGCCGCCCGGGGGGCGAGCGCGCCGCGTGAGATCGTGCGTGAGCAGGCAACGGGTGCGGCGGGGTGCGAAAGGGCCGGGGAGGCCTCATGCCTCCCCGGCCCGTTCGTCGTGTCCGCCGCCCCGCGTCGTCGCCGGCGCCGGTCC
>DATHSP010000278.1:0-3081 GCA_035464075.1 Thermoleophilia bacterium
CGGCGTTCTGCACCCCGAACACCCACTGCGGCTTGGCGAACTCGGCCTCCATCGGGAGGAGCGCCGCGCCCGGCCCCGGCGTCGCCGCCGGCCGTGCCGCTTGGTGCGAGGCGCCGGGGACGAGGGCGCCGTGTGACGCACTCGCGCCGGCCAGCGCGCCGGTCAAGTCGTCAGGCTCGATGCGGTAGAGGTTACACCAGCCGCTGCGGTCGCTGACGAAGAGCAGGCCGCCGTCAGGCGCCCAGAGCGGCTGCACGACGGACTCCTCCTCGCCGCCGGCCACGCGGACGGCCGCCGTCTGGCGGCCGTCCGCGTCCAGGGTCGCGACCCAGAGCTCGGTGCCGTCCCACGGCATGTTCGGGTGGTCCCAGCAGAGACCGGCGAGGAGGCGCCCGTCAGGGCTCGGGCGCGGGCTCGAGAAGAAGTCGTGGCCCGAGGCCACGACGGTGGGCTCGCCGGCGTCGCCGGCCGGCAGCACGACGAGGTCGTTGACGACATCGTCGGCGAGGTGCCGCTCGCGCACAGTGAAGAAGCGTCGCCGGTCCTGGGTGACGCGGCCGTCGGCGTAGCGGAACGCCCGCGGGGAGGGCGGCTCAGGGCTCAGGGGCCACGGCGCGCTCCAGCGCGCCGCGCGACCACCACCGTCGTCCTCGAGATCCTGGCGGTAGAGCCGCTGGTCGTCGAAAGCGCTGAAGACGACCGCCTCGCCGCCCGCCCCGTCGCCGGACGCCTCGCCGCCCACCCCGCCGTCGGACGCATCACCTCCGGCCTGGCCGCCGGCCCCGGCCGCCGTGGCGAAGGCCTCGTACATGCCGCCGCCGTACTCGTGGACGAGGGTCCGGGCGTTCACGCCCGCCGGCGTCACATCGGTGATGAGCCCGTCCGGCCCACGGCGCACGACGACGTAGCGCCCGCCCTCCTTCGGCCGCATCTCGACCCAATACAGCGCTGCGCCGACCGCCTGGGGCCAGCCGAGCGAGACGGCGCCCTCCGCGATGCGGCTCGCGGTGATCGGTGAACGCCAGGAACCGTACGGAGCCTTCACGGGGGTCCTCCTCGCCGGGATGAGCGTGCCGGTGCCGCCGGATCGGGAGCAGCCTGTCTCCGGCAGCGCTCGAACAGGAGCAGCCTACCCCCAGCGGCGCCGGAACGGGAGCAGCCTACCTCCGGCGGCGTCGGAGGAGTACCATGGAGGTGTCGTTTCGGGGGGAGTGAGATGAAGCGAGTCTGCCCACGGCCCAACGCGGCGTGCTGCATCGCCATCTTCACGGCGATCTCGGCGCTGATCATGGTGCTCGCGCTGTGCGCTTCGTGCATCTTCCCTGACTGACGCGGCACGCGCGTGTCGAGGCGCGGGCTCTCAGAGCGCGGTCGAGCTCTTCGCGCGGCCCTGTCTCGGTGCGCCCCGTCTCTCGCCGCCGTCTCCGCTCATCCGGGCGTGCCCGTTCCCTCGCGCCCCGTCCCCTCCGGCTCCTTGCTCATCCTGAACACGTGATGTGACCGCCCGCTGCGGCTGAAGTCTGGCGGCAGCGTCGAGCGCGACAGGTCGACGATCCTCAGGCCCGTGGCGGAGAGGGCGTCCTCGTCGAAGGCGAAGTCCCGGCGGTTGCTCGAGAACAGCAGGACACCGTCGGGCGCGAGGAAGCGGCGCGCGACCATGCGCACGAGGTCGGGGTGGTCGCGCTGCACGTCGAACGTCGCTCCCCCCATCCGCGCCGAGTTGCTGAAGGTCGGCGGGTCGAGCCAGATGAGGTCGAACTCGCCGCCGGTCTCGGCGATCCAGCGCAGGCAGTCGGCCTGGACGAGGCGGTGCCGTGCGGCGGCCGGTGCGACCGCGAGCCGGCCGCGTGCCGTGCCCGCGCCGCGCCGCGCGCCCTGAGCGGCCGGGCTCCCCGGCGGCCACCGTTCCAGCGTCACGCCCTCGATCCCGTTGGCGGCGAAGTTGTGGAGCGCCCACTCGAGGTAGGGATGCGAGAGGTCGACGCTGACGCTGGAGAGCGCTCCGCCGGCCACGGCGCTGACGGTGGTGGTCCCGGTGTAGGCGAAGAGGTTGAGGAAGCGGCGGCCGGCGGCCAGCGAGCGCACCAGCCGGCGCGTCTCGCGCTGGTCGAGGAAGAGGCCGGTGTCGAGGTAGTCGGTGAGATTGACGAGGTACGTGAGACCGTCCTCGTCGACGGGGATGAGGGCGCCGCCGGCCCCCCGGCGCTCGTACTGCGCCGCGCCGCGCTGCCGGCGGCGCTGCTTCACGACGACGCGGGCCCGCTCGATGCCGAGGATCTCGGCGACGATCGCGACCGCCCGCGCGAGTCGCGCCGCGGCGAGCTCGGGCGGGACCTCGCGCGGCGGCGCGTACTCCTGGACGTGGGCCCAGCCGTCGTACACGTCGACGGCGAGGTTGTAGTCGGGCAGGTCGGCGTCGTAGAGGCGGTAGCAGGTGATGCCCTGCCGGCGCATCGTGCGCCCGACGTGGCGAAGGTCGCGGCGCAGGCGGTTGGCGAACTGCTCGGCGCCGGGATCGAGGGCGGCCGGCGAGACGGTCTCGGGGGCGGAGTGAGCGCCGGGACCGTCGGCATCCGCAGCGTCGGCAGCCGTCATCGGGTGCTTCGCTTCGTCGCCGGTCGCCGACGGGGACGCGGTCCCCGAAGCGGTCGCGCGTCCGGAGCGTCCCTCACGTGCGACGTCCCTTCGCCCCCTGACGATCAGCCGGCAGTGCAGCGGACCGTTCGTGAGCCGGGGACCGGCGCGGCCGACGCCGAGCAGCCGCGCCGCCCCGGGGTGGGCGGAGAGGACGGCGACCTGCCAACCGTCGAACTCGGCCTGCAGGCGCTCGCCCAGCAGCGCATACAGGCGCTCGAGATCACGGCGCTCGCCGAGGCGCTCGCCGTACGGCGGGTTGCAGGCGACGAGGCCGGCGGGCGCCTGCGGCGGCGCGACGAGCGCCGCCAACTCCCGCCGCTCCACCGTCACGAGGCCGCTCAGGCCCGCGCGCTCGACGCAGGCCGTGGCGATGCGCACCGCGGCGGGGTCGTGGTCCCAGCCGGCGAAGACGGGCGGGCGGCGGAGCGCCGCGAGGCGGGCGAG
>DATHSP010000279.1:0-13462 GCA_035464075.1 Thermoleophilia bacterium
GACTCCGAAGCCGTACGCGCGCGGCCGCAGGGTAGACGTGCGGTCGCGCCGGCCGGCGGTGCCGGCCCGGCGGTTCCCGGTATACTGTCGCGAGGCCGCGGCGGGCGTGAGCACAGCCGCGGCCGCCCGCCGCCCAGCGGCCGCGTGCCGGCCGGCGAGCGGGCCGGCACACGACCAGCCGCCGACGCCGAGGTCCGATGAGCGACGCACTGACCTATCTGAAGGGGACGACCCGCTTCGAGCCGGCGGCCGTCGAGGCTCGCTGGACGCGCGAGTGGCTCGAGAGCCGGCTCTTCCACGCCGAGCCCGACCCGTCGAGAGCGCCGTACTCGATCGTCATCCCGCCGCCCAACGTCACCGGCAACCTCCACATGGGGCACGCTCTGAACGGCACCATCCAGGACGTGCTCATCCGCTACCACCGCATGCTAGGCGAGAACGCCTGCTGGCTGCCGGGCACCGACCACGCCGGCATCGCCACGCAGAACGTGGTCGAGAAGCAGCTCCGCGCCCAGGGCCTGACGAAGGAGGACCTCGGCCGCGAGGAGTTCGCCGAGCGGGTCTGGGCCTGGCGCCGCGAGTACGGCGGCAACATCATCAACCAGCTCAAGCGCCTCGGCTGCGCCTGCGACTACGAGCGCGAGCGCTTCACCTTCGACGAGGGCTACGTGCGCGCCGTCCTCAAGGTCTTCGTCGCCCTCCACAAGAAGGGCTACATCTACAAGGACTCCTACCTCGTGAACTGGTGCCCGCGCTGCGGCACGGCGATCAGCGACCTCGAGGTCGCCCACGTCGAAGACCAGGGCCACCTCTACCACGTGCGCTACGAGCTCGAGGGCGGCGGCGGCGTGACCATCGCCACGACCCGCCCCGAGACCATGCTCGGCGACACGGCCGTGGCCGTGAACCCCGACGACGGCCGCTACGCCGGCCTCGTCGGCCGCACGGCCGTCCTGCCGCTGCTCGGCCGCAAGCTGCCGGTGATCGCCGACGCCCGCGTCGAGAAGGACTTCGGCAGCGGCGCCCTCAAGATCACCCCGGCGCACGACATCACCGACTTCGAGATCGGCCGCGACCACCGCCTCGACACCGTCCAGGCGATCGGCACCGACGGCGTCATCACCGAGGCCGGCGGGCCTTACGCGGGGCTCGAGGTCATGGAGGCGCGCCGGCGTGTGATCGCCGACCTCGAGAAGCTCGGCGCCCTCGAGAAGGTCGAGGACTACCCTCACAGCGTCGCGAGCTGCGATCGCTGCGGCACGTTCATCGAGCCCCTCATCAGCGAGCAGTGGTTCATGGACATGGACGAGCTGCGCAAGCCGGCCACCGAGGTCGTGCGCGACGGCCGCGTCAGGTTCACCCCCGAGCGCTGGGGGCGCGTCTACGTCGACTGGATGGACAACCTGCGCCCCTGGTGCATCAGCCGCCAGCTCTGGTGGGGGCACCAGCTGCCGGTGTGGTACTGCGAGGCCGAGGGCTGCGGTGAGGTGGTCGTCGAGGAGGAGGCGCCGCAGGCGTGCCCCGCCTGCGGTGGGCGGGCCCTGCGGCGCGACACCGACGTGCTCGACACCTGGTTCAGCTCGGCCCTCTGGCCGGTCGCCACCTGGGGCTGGCCCGACGAGACGCCCGACCTCGCCTACTTCTACCCCACGAACGTGCTGAGCACGGCGCGCGAGATCATCTTCCTCTGGGTGGCGCGCATGGTCATGATGGGCGTCGAGTTCGTCGGCGAGATCCCCTTCAGCGACGTGTACATCCACTCCGTGATCCAGGCCGCCGACGGCCGCCGCATGAGCAAGTCGCTGGGCACCGGCATCGACCCGCTGGAGATGATCGACAAGTACGGCGCCGACGCCACGCGCTTCGGCCTGCTCGTCATGTCGAGCACCCAGGACGTGCGCTTCTCCGAAGAGCGCATCGCCATGGGCCGCGGGTTCGCCAACAAGCTCTGGAACGCGTCGCGGCTCGTGCTGCTGGCGAGTGAGGGCTGCGCGGCGGCGCGGAGCGACGCCCACCAGGTCGACCGCTGGATCGCGAGCCGCTTCCGGCGTTGCCTCGCCGCCGTCGAGGGCGCCGTCGCCGCCTACGACTTCGCCCGCGCCGTCGACACGCTCTACCACTTCGTCTGGGACGAGTTCTGCGATTGGTACCTCGAGATGGTCAAGCCGCGGCTGTACGGCGACGACGAGGGCGAGCGCCGCGCCGCCGCCGGCCACGCGCGCTGGGTGCTCGACGGCATCGTGCGCCTGTTGCATCCGTTCCTGCCGTACGTGACCGAGGAGATCGCCGCCCAGTACGGCGCCGCACCGCTGCTGGCGGCCGAGCACCCGCGCCGCGACGACGCCTGGCTGGCGCCGGACGACGAGGCCGCCGTGGCGCGGGTGCAGGCGGCGGTCAACGCCGTCCGCGCCTTCCGCGCCGAGAGCGGCGTCGCCCCGGGGCAGGTCCTCGAGGCGCGCTTCGTCGCCGACGAGGCCGGCGCCGAGGAGGCGTACCGTCCGTACGCGCCGGCCTTCAGGGCGCTGGCCAGGGTCGAGCTCGCGACGGATGCCGTCGGCGGCTCGGGCGCGACGGGAAGCGGTGCAGGTGCGAGCGCGGCTGGTGATGGCGAGAACGTGCTCCTCGTGCCCGGCGGCCGTCTCGTCGTGGCCGCCGTCGTCGACCGCGCCGAAGAGGCGGCGCGGCTCGAGGCCCAGCTCGCGAAGCTCGAGGCCGAGGTGGCACGCGGCACGGCGAAGCTCGGCAACGCCGCCTTCGTCGAGAAGGCGCCGCCGGCGGTCGTCGAGAAGGAGCGAGCCAAGCTCGCCGGCTACCGGCGCGAGGCCGAAGAGGTGGCCGTGCGCCTCGCCGCCGTGCGCGGCGGGTGAAGGGCTCCGCGACGCGGCCGCATCCGGCGTGCGTCTCCGGGGGAGCACTGCGTGACGACTGACTGGGAGCGCTACCTCGAGTCCCTGGCCGCGTTCGGCATGCGGCCCGGCCTCGAGCGCGTCAGCGTCCTGCTCGACGGCCTCGGGCGGCCGCAGGACGCGTATCGCGTCGTGCACATCGTCGGGACCAACGGCAAGTCGTCCACCACCCGGTACGCCGCGGCGCTGCTCGGCGCGCACGGCCTGCGCGCCGGCGCGTACCTGTCGCCGCACCTGACGGGGTTCTGCGAGCGCGTCGTCGTCGACGGCCGCCCGATCAGCGAGCAGCGTTTCGGCGGCGCCGTCGAGGTCGTGCGCGCCGCCGTCGCGCGGCTGCCGGCCGAACTCGGCGACACCACGCAGTTCGAGGTGCTGACGGTGGCGGCGCTGCTCGCCCTGGCCGAGGAGTCGGTCGAGGCCGTCGCCCTCGAGGCCGGCCTCGGCGGGCGGCTCGACGCGACCAACGTGGTCGCCGCCCCCGTGGTCGTGCTCACCAACATCGGCCTCGAACACACCGAGGTCCTCGGCGGCACGCGGGAGGCGATCTTCGCCGAGAAGGCGGCCGTCATCAAAGGCGGCGACGTCGTCTTCGGCCGCCTCGACGGGCTCGAGGCAGCCGCCGTGGAGGTCTGCCGGCGCGCCGGTGCGCGGCCGTGGTTCCTCGGCCGCGAGTTCTCGGTCGCCGGCGAGCCCGCCGACTTCAGCGTCACGACGCCCACGCGCTCGTTCGACCGGCTCCGCCTGCCCACGGCCGCCCTCTACCAGCGCGACAACGCCGCCCTCGCGGTGATGGCCGTCGAGCGCCTGCTGGGGCGGCTCGACGCAGGCGCCGTGCGTGCCGGCCTGGAGGCGGCGGTCGTGCCCGGCCGCCTGCAGGTCGTCGCCGGCCGGCCCCTGCTCGTCGCCGACGGCGCGCACAACCCGGACGGTGTCGCCGTGCTGGCGGCGAGCCTCGCGGCGCTGGCGGTGCCGGCGCCGCGCGTCGCGCTCGTCGCGATCATGCGCGACAAGGATTTCGGCACGATGCTCGACGGCCTGGTCGCGCACTGCGACACGCTCGTCTGCACGCGGGCGAGCCAGGCGCGGAGCCTGCCGGCGTCACGTCTGGCGGCCGCCGCCCGCGACGCGGTGGCGCGCGGCGGGGCGACGTGTCGCGTCCTCGCCGTGGCCGACCCGCAGCAGGCGCTCGCCGAGGCCCGGCGCCTGGCGACGCCGGCGGGCAGCGTCCTCGTGACCGGCTCGCTCTACCTGCTCGAGGACCTGCGCGACGCGGCCGGGCTCGTCTGAGGCCCTCGTTGTAGGGTCTCCCGCCTTCGGTATACTTGCGCGGACCCGGGGAGGGAGGATGGCGCGTCAGAGAGCGAGACCGGTCGTGCGCTTCGTCGTCGCGCTCCTCGTCGTCCTCATCCTGGCCCTCATCGCCTTCTTCGTCGGCTACCTCATCGGCGATGACCTCGCCGGGGTGACGCTGCCGGCGCTCGGGGTTGGCAGGTAGGGCGCAGGCGCGGCCCGTGGCGCGCGCCGCTGCCGCGCATCGCCGACGGAGGTGCCCCATGCACGCTGAACTCATCCTCGTCACCGGTGCGACGGGCTACGTCGGCGGCCGCCTCGTCCCGCGGCTGCTGGCCTCCGGGCGGCGCGTGCGCTGCCTGGTGCGCGACCCGGAGCGCCTGAAGGGTCGCGGCTGGGCCGGAGCGGTCGAGGTGGTGGCCGGCGACGTGCTCGAGCCCGCGACCCTGCCGCAGGCCTTTGAGGGCATCGACGTCGCCTACTACCTCGTCCACTCGAGGGCCGCCGGGCACGGCTTCCACGAGCGTGACGTCACCGCCGCGCGCGCCGTCGCCGCGGCGGCGGCGCAGGCCGGCGTGCGCCGCATCGTCTACCTCGGGGGCCTCGGCGACCCCGACGCCGACCTCTCCCAGCACCTGCGCTCGCGCCAGGACACCGGCGACGCCCTGCGCGAGAGCGGCGTGCCGGTCACGGAGTTCCGCGCCGCGGTCGTGGTCGGGGCGGGCAGCATCTCCTTCGAGATGATCCGCTACCTCACCGAGCGCCTCCCCGTCATGGTCTGTCCGCAGTGGGTCTTCACGCGGGTCCAGCCGATCGCGGTCGCCGACCTGCTCGAGTACCTCGTCGCGGCGCTCGACGTGCCGGCGAGCGCGGGGCGGGTCGTCCAGGTCGGCGGCGCCGACGTGCTCACCTACGGCGAGATGATGCAGGGCTATGCCCGCGTCCGGCGTCTGCGACGGCGGCTCCTGCCGGTCCCGGTGCTCACGCCGCGGCTCTCGTCGTACTGGGTCCATCTCGTCACGCCCATCCCCGGGGCCGTCGCCCGGCCTTTGATCGAGGGTCTCCGCAACGAGACCATCGTGCGCGACGGCAGCGCCGGCGAGCTCTTCCCCGGCATCCGGCCGGTGAGCTACGAGGAGGCCGTGCGGCGGGCCGTCGCCCACCTCGAGGCGCGCGACGTGGAGACCGCCTGGTCGGACGCGCTCGTGACCTCGCAGGGCGACCGCGCTCCGGTCACGCTGGGCGTGCGCGAGGGTCTGCAGCTGGAGCGCCGGCAGACGCACGTCCCGGCGGCGCCGGACGACGTGTTCGCGGTGATCGCCACGATCGGCGGGGACCGGGGCTACCCGGTCTACGACTGGGCCTGGGAGGCGCGCGGGGCGCTCGACCGCCTTGTCGGCGGCGTCGGCCTGCGGCGCGGGAGGCGTGACCCGGTCGAACTGCGGCCGGGCGACGCCCTCGACTTCTGGCGCGTCGAGGCGGTCGAGCCCGGCCGCCTCCTGCGCCTGCGTGCCGAGATGAAGGTACCGGGGCGGGCCTGGCTCGAGTTCGAGACGCGCCCCGAGGGCGACGGCACGCGGCTCGTCCAGACGGCGTACTTCGCGCCGCGCGGGCTCGCCGGGCTGCTCTACTGGTACGCGCTCTACCCGGCCCACGGGCGCATCTTCTCGGGTATGATGCACGCGCTGGCCGCTGCCGCCGTGGGCACGCGGCCGCCGGCCGCCGCCGAGGGGGGCGGCGCGGACGCCGGCTCGACCGTCGAGAGGAGACAGGGTGCTTGACTGGCCGCTGGTCGCTCAGACCACGAACGACGACCCTCTGCAGAGCGTCACCGACTTCTTCAGCTCGGCGACCTGGGACTTCATCGTCCTCCTGTTCTACTTCCTCGTGATCGTCGTGTGGCTGGCCTGCGCCTACTGGGTGTTCAAGGACGCCCGGCGCCGCATCGACGACAAGATCGTGCTCGCCGTCGCCGCCCTGACCGGCCTCGTGTTCGGCCCTCTGGGCGCCCTGGTCTACACCATCGTGCGGCCGCCCGAGTACCTCGACGACGTCCGCGAGCGTGAGCTCGAGATGAGGATGATGGAGCAGCGCCTGGCGAGCGAGGAGCGCTGCCCCTTCTGCCGCACGCCGACGCGTGAGGACTACCTCGTCTGCCCGACCTGCGGCCGGCGCCTCCGCACCGTGTGCCACTCGTGCCGCCGGCCGGTCGACCCGCAGTGGCGGGTGTGCCCCTACTGCGAGGCCGAGGTCCACAGCGGCGCTGGCGAGTTCGAGAACGCCTACAGGTGAGCCGCGGCGACGCCGCCGCGCCACGTTGCACGATCCGCGAGGGTCGTCTCTGCGTCCGGGAGGAGTCTGGTGGAACGCACGTTCATCATGGTCAAACCCAACGGGTTCGCGCGCGGCCTGGTCGGTGAGGTGATCGCGCGCTTCGAGCGTCGCGGCCTCGAGCTGCGGGCGATGAAGCTCATGCGCATACCGCGCGACCTCGCCGAGCGGCACTATGCCGAGCACCGCGAGAAGCCGTTCTTCGGCGAGCTCGTCGACTTCATCACCTCGGGGCCCGTGGTGGCCATGGTGTGGGAGGGCAACGAGGCGATCACGGTGGCGCGCACGATGATGGGCGCGACCGACCCCGTCAAGGCCGCTCCGGGCACGATCCGCGGCGACTTCGCCACGGTCATGGCCGAGAACGTGGTCCACGGCTCGGACGGCCCCGAGAGCGCGGCCCGCGAGATCGGCCTCTTCTTCGCCGCCGGGGAGCTCGTCTAGGGCCGGGCGCCTGGTGGGCGGCTTCGCGGTCATCCTCGCCTCGCGCTCGCCGCAGCGGCGGGCCATCCTCGAGCAGCTCGGGATCCCCTTCGAGGTCGTGGTCAGCGCCCACGACGAGGGCGTGCTCGCCGGCGACCCCGCGGCCACGGTGGAGCAGAACGCCCTCGGCAAGGCGCGCGAGGTGCTCGCCCGCGTCGCCCTCGAGCCGGACGAGCTCGTGCTCGGCGTCGACACGGTGGTCGTCGTCGACGGGCGCATCCTCGGCAAGGCGGCCGGGGAGGAGGAGGCGCGCGCGTCGCTGCGCCTCCTGGCCGGCCGCCGCCACGAGGTCTTCAGCGGCCTCGCCCTCTGCGACGGCCGGCGCGAGGCCGTCGGGCACGCCGGCACCGGCGTGTGCTTCCGGCCTCTCGACGAGTCCGCTGTCGCCAACTACGTCGCCGCCGGGGAGTGGCGCGAGCGCGCCGGCGCCTACGCCATCCAAGGAGTCGGGTCGGCCCTTGTTGAATCCGTACAGGGCGACTACTTCAACGTGGTCGGCCTGCCCGTCGCGCTGCTCGTCGACACACTCGCCGCCTTCGGCGTGGTGCCGTTCTCGTGGGCGACGCCGGCGACGTGAGGCTCCGGCGGCGCGTTGGCGACGGGCAGGGCGATGCTCTAGACTAACCGTTCGGCGCCTGCGGACGGCGCTCGCGAAAGGAGCAGTCATCGGCGTCTTCGACTTCCTGACCGGTTTCGGTGCCCGCGACATGGCGGTCGACCTCGGCACCGCCAACACGCTCGTCTACCTGCGCGGCCGCGGCATCGTGCTCTCCGAGCCCTCCGTGGTCGCCATCGATCACCGCAGCGGCGAGGTGCACGCCGTCGGCGCCGAGGCCAAGCGCATGCTGGGCCGCACGCCGGCGACCATCAGCGCCGTGCGCCCGCTCAAAGACGGCGTCATCGCCGACTTCGACGTCACCGAACAGATGCTGCGCCACTTCATCCGCAAGGTCATGCAGAACCGCTGGGCGCACCCGCGGGTCGTCATCTGCGTCCCGTCTGGCGTGACCGGGGTCGAGAAGCGCGCCGTCGAAGAGGCGACCTACTCGGCCGGTGCCCGCTGGGCGACCCTGATCGAAGAGCCCATGGCCGCCGCGATCGGCGCCGGGCTGCCGGTCGCCGAGCCCACCGGCAGCATGATCGTCGACGTCGGCGGCGGCACCAGCGAGGTGGCCGTCATCTCGCTCGGCGGCATCGTCGTGAGCCAGTCGATCCGCGTCGGCGGCGACGAGCTCGACGAGGCCGTCATCAGCTACGTGAAGAAGGAGTACAAGCTGCTGATCGGCAGCCAGACCGCCGAGGAGATCAAGCTCGAGATCGGCTCGGCGTACCCGCTGCCCCAGGAGGAGCAGGCCGAGATCCGCGGCCGCGACCTGGTCACCGGCCTCCCCAAGACCGTCGTCCTCTCCTCAGAAGAGGTGCGCACCGCGCTCGAGGAGCCTACCCAGGCGATCATCGACGCCATCAAGGCGACCCTCGACAAGACGCCGCCCGAGCTGGCCAGCGACATCATGGACCGCGGCATCATGCTGGCCGGCGGCGGGTCCCTCCTGCAGGGCTTCCCCGAGCGCCTGCGCGAGGAGACGCAGATGCCGGTGCATCTCGCCGAGTCGCCGCTGACCTGCGTTGCCGTGGGGTCGGGCAAGTACCTCGAGGAGTTCGATGTGCTCGTCAAGAGCAAACACTACGCGCGGCCGCGAGGGCGGTAGGCGAGCCATCCCGGGCTTGTGAACCGCCGGCGCGCGCTTCGGCGGCGGGTGCTCGTCGTGCTCCTGCTGCTCGTCTCCATCGCTCTGCTCACGCTCTACTTCCGCGAGAGCGAGAGCGGCTTCGCGCACCGCGTGCAGGACGCCGGCCTGCGCGTCGTCGCCCCGCTGCAGTACGGCAGCGCGCGAGCCACGCAGCCGTTCCGTGACGCCTGGAACTGGAGCGCCGACCTGTTCCGCGCCAAGTCCGAGAACGAGCGCCTGCGGGCCGAGCTCGACGAGCTCCGCGCCGGCGTCGCCCAGGAGCTCGTGACCCAGGCCGAGAACGACGAGCTGCGCGCGCTCGTGGAGATGCAGCGCAAGAAGATCTTCCCGGCCGACGTGCGCCTCGTGGCGGCGCGGGTGATCGCCCGTTCGACGACCGCCTGGTACTCGTCGGTGACCATCGACGTGGGCAGCGCCCAGGGCGTCCGGCGCTACGACGCCGTGATCAACGGAGAAGGGCTCGTCGGGCGCGTGTCGCGTGTCACCCCGCGGGCCTCGCAGGTGATGCTGATCACCGACCAGCAGAGCTACGTCGACGCCGTCGTGGTCCCCGGCAGCGCCCAGGGCATCCTTGCCGGCAGCGTCACCGGCGACCTCTCGCTGCAGTACGTCGACAAGAAGGAGGAGGTCGAGGTCGGGCAGTACGTGACCACCTCGGGTCTCGAGGGCTCGCTCTTCCTCAGGGGCATCCCGATAGGCGTCGTCGAGACCGTGGCCGTGCAGGACGTCGACCTCTACCAGTCCATCACCGTGCGGCCGTTCGCCGACTTCCGCACCCTCGACATCGTGAGCGTCGTGTGCCGGTGACCCGCCGACAGCCGAGCGAGACGAACGAGCGCGCCTGGCCGAGCTGGCCCGACCTGGCCCGGCTGGCCGGCGTACTGCTCGTCGCCTGGCTCCTGCAGACGACCGTGGCGCCGAACGTGCGCATCCTCGGCGCCAACCCGGACTTCGCCCTCATCATCCTGGTCTGCGTCGGCCTGCTGCGCGGCTCCGAGATCGGCGCCGCGTTCGGCTTCATCACCGGCACGCTCGTCGCCGTCTCGCTCATGGAGCCCCTCGGTGTCAGCGCCTTCGTCTTCGTCCTCGTCGGCTACTTCGCCGGGCGCTACGCCGAGACCGCCGACCTCTCCACCGGCGTGGCGCCGATGGTGAGCGTCTTCGCCGGCACCCTGCTGGCCGACCTGCTCTTCATCACCACGCAGTACCTGCTCGAGCGACAGGTCCCGCTGGGGTTCACGTTCACCCGCGTGGTGCTGCCATCGCTCGTGCTGAACACCTTGCTGGCCGTTCCCTTCTACGTCGCCGTGCGCGTCGCGCTGCGCGGCCCGGGGGTGCTCCGTGCGCACGAGACGGCCTAGACAGCCCGTCCGCCGCGAGCGGCCGATCCGCACCGGGCGCGCCGATCAGCCGCTCCTGCTGACCCCGTCGATCGCCCTGCGCGTCGCCGTCCTCGTCGGCATCGCCGTCGTGCTGGTCGCGGTCATCCTCTTCCGTCTCTGGTTCCTGCAGATCCTGAGCGCCGGACGCTACGTCGACCAGGCCAACGACAACCGCCTGCGCTCCGTCGAGATCGTCGCGCCGCGCGGGGCCATCGTCGACCGCGACGGCAAGGTCATCGTCGAGAACCGCCCCGGGCTCGCCATCGGCATCCGGCCGATGGACGTCCCCGAGGAGGACTTCGAGGCGGTCACGGACCGCCTGGCGAAGGTGCTGCGCATGAGGCCCAACAAGATCCGCCGCGAGCTCGAGGAGTACGGCGGCTACCCGTACGACCTCGTGATCCTCAAGGAGGACGTCTCGCGCAAGGTGGTCGGCCGTATCCTCGAGCGCAAGGACCTCTTCCCGGGTGTCGAGGTGCAGCGCAACTACCTGCGCTCGTACCCCGAGGGTGAGCTCGCCGCGCAGCTGCTCGGCCACCTCGGCGAGATCAGCGCCGAGCAGCTCAAGCAGCCCGAGTACCGGCGTTACGCGGCCGGCGACGTGATCGGTCAGGGAGGCGTGGAGGCCGGCTACGACCGCTGGCTGCGCGGGCGCGACGGGGTGGCGAGGATCGAGGTCGACGCCTACGGGCGGCCCAAGGGGAGCGAGCCGGTCGGCGGCCGCCTGCCGGAGTCAGGCGACACGCTGGTGACGACGCTCGACGCCGACGTCCAGGAGACCGCAGAGAAGGCCCTGCGCTACGGCATAAACCTGGCGCACGCGAACCGCGACTGGGCGGCCAACGGGGCGGCCGCGGTCGTGCTCGACGTGCGCAACGGCGAGGTGCTGGCGATGGCGAGCTACCCGTCGTTCGACCCCGAGGTGTACGTCGGCGGCCTCGCCCCGAAGGACTGGGCCGCGCTGAGCAAGCCGTCGGCCAACCAGCCCATCGTCCACAAGGCCTTCCAGGGAGTGTACGCACCCGGATCGACCTACAAGGCCATCGACGCCGTGGCCGCCCTCGAGGAGGGCGTGATCAGCCCCTACACGCGCTTCTACTGCAACGGGCGCTTCCCGCCCACGGGCGAGCTCGGCAAGACGTACTGGAACTGCTGGCTGAAGAGCGGGCACGGCCACGACAACGTGACCGAGGCGCTCTCCGAGTCGTGCGACGTCTTCTTCTACAACGTCGGCTACGCCTTCTACCGGCGGCCCGGCTCCGAGCTCGCGGAGTGGTCGGTACGTCTCGGCCTGGGCCGTCCCACGGGGCTCGACATCCCCGGGGAGGCGGAGGGCCTCGTGCCGACGCCCGAGTGGCGGCAGGAGTACTTCAAGACCGAGATCGACAAGATCTGGAAGCCGGGCAACTCGATCCTCATGGCGATCGGCCAGGGCGACCTCCTGGCCACCCCGTTGCAGATGGCGGTGGCCTACGCGGCGATCGCCAACGGCGGCACGATCGTGGAGCCGCATCTCGCCCTGAAGACGCTCTCCCCGCAGGGCAAGGTGACGCGCAAGTTCGGCTTCGAGCCGCGCCGCACCGTCGACATCTCCTCGGGCACACTCCAGCAGGTGCGCAAGGGGCTGCGCATGGCGGCCACGGTCGGCACCTCGGGGCCCGTCTTTGCCGGCTACCCGGTGGCGGTCGCCGGCAAGACGGGCACGTCGGAGGTCTACGGCAAGGGCGACTACGCCTGGTACGCGAGCTACGCTCCGTACGACGACCCGAAGTACGCGGTCGTCGTGATGGTCGAGCAGGGCGGCCACGGCGGCGCCGTGGCCGCCCCGGCCGCACGCATGATCTACGACGCGCTCTTCGACCTCGACACCGGGCTCTCGACGGGCGCCACCGGGACGGACTGACCGTGGGCTGGCGGGGTTACCTGCGCCACCTGGACTACCTGCTGCTCGCGGTCACCCTCGGCGTGGTGGCGTTCGGCGTCGTGGTCGTCTACTTCGCCACCCACCAGGACGTCGAGGGGCAGCCCGGCTACTACGCCGTCCAGCAGGGCGTGTACGCCGCCGTCGGCCTGCTCGTGCTCCTCCTGGTGGCGGCGATCGACTACGAGCATTACAGGCGCTGGCAGTGGGCGCTGTACGGGGTGATGGTCCTGTCGATCGCCGCCGTCTACCTGGTCGGCGGCGTCACCCGCGGCTCGCGGCGCTGGATCGAGCTGCCGTTCTTCAACTTCCAGCCCTCGCAGTTCGGACTGCTGCTGCTCACCGTGGCCCTGGGCGCGTTCCTCGTCGATCGTATGGAACTGCTCGGTTCGCGGCGCATCACCGCCGAGGCTCTGCTGTACGCCGCCGTGCCCGGGGCCCTGGTCTTCTTCCAGCCCGACTTCGGGACGGCCTCGGTCTACGCCGTGCTGACCCTCGCCATGCTGTACTTCTACGGCACCCGCTGGACGCATTTCGCCGTGCTCGGCGCCGCGGCCGCCGGCGCCGCGGCTCTCGTCCTCGGCGTGCTGCCGCGGCTGGGCGTCGAGTTCATCAGGGAGTACCAGATGGAGCGCCTGCTCGTCTTCGTCGACCCCGGCCGCGACCCGTCCGGCACCGGGTACAACATCGTGCAGTCGACGATCGCCATCGGCTCGGGGGCGCTGACCGGGCGCGGCGCCGAGGCCACGCAGACGGCCTTCGACTTCCTCCCCGAGCACCACACCGACTTCATCTTCGCCGTCATCGGCGAGCGCTACGGCTTCGTCGGCGCCTGCGTGCTCCTCGGGCTCTACGGCCTGCTGCTGTGGCGGGCGCTGCGCATCGCCACCCTCTCACGCGACATGTACGGCAGCATCATGGCGGGGGGCATCGCGGTGATGTTCCTCTTCCAGATGTTCGTCAACATAGGGATGACTATTGGTATCATGCCGGTGACAGGTATCCCGTTGCCCTTCGTGAGCTACGGCGGCGCCGCCATGATCACGTTCCTGATGATGGTCGGTCTGCTGCAGAGCATCCACGTGCGGGCGACCGCCGACCCCAGGGAGCGCCGTGCCCGCCCTTAGCGTCAACCGCATCCTCAAGCTGCTGAGCGAGGTGCGCGACCGGGCGGGCAAGAGCCCGTCGCTGTGCCTCGTCGGCGAGGGCGAGGCCCTGTCCGACGTCGCCAGGGCCCTCTCCGAAGGCGCCGGCGACACCCGGGGCGGCCTCAGCGCCGCCTTCGATGTCCTCCCGCTCGACGGCTTCCCCCGCGACCCGGCCGTCGCCGGGCGCTGGGACGTCGTCGTCGTGGTCGCGCCCGAGACGGCGCCGGCCGCGGCGGCGGCGCCGGCCGCC
>DATHSP010000280.1:0-15873 GCA_035464075.1 Thermoleophilia bacterium
CGGGGGCCGACGCCGAGGATCTCGCCGGCCGTCTGCGTCGCGGCGAGCCCGCCGTCGTCGGGAGGGTCCACGCCGGGCGCCTGCACCTCGACGCCCGCACCCTGCGCGACGCCGAGCTGGACGATGTCGTCGCGGCCGTGCGGCGCGCCCTCGAGACCTGACGGCGAGCGCGGCCGACGTGGGTGACGCTTCCTCCACATCGCCCGACACCGCCGCCGCGGGGCCGCATCTCACGCTCGGCACCGCGGGCCATATCGACCACGGCAAGACGGCGCTCATCACGCGCCTCACCGGCACCAACACCGACCGCCTGCGCGAGGAGCGCGAGCGGGGCATCTCGATCGCGCTCGGGTACGCCGAGCTGTCGCTGCCGAGTGGACGACGTCTCAGCGTGGTCGACGTCCCCGGGCACGAACGCTTCGTGCGGACCATGGTCGCCGGGGCGACCGGCGTCGACCTGGTCCTGCTGGTCGTCGCCGCCGACGACGGCGTCATGCCGCAGACCGTCGAGCACCTGCGCATCGTCGAACTGCTCGGCGTGGACCGGGGTGTCGTCGCCGTGACCAAGGCCGACCTGGTGGACGAAGAGCTGCTGGAGATGGCGGTCGAGGAGGTCCGCGAGTTCCTCGCCACGACCGCGTTGGCGGGGGCGCCCGTCGTCCCCGTCAGCGCCCGCGACGGACGCGGCCTCGACGAGCTCGTGACGGCGCTCGATCGCGAGGCCGAGGGGCTCGAGGCGCGCCGCGCCGCGGGTCCGGCGCGCCTGCCCGTCGACCGCGTCTTCGCCCTGCCCGGCGCCGGCACCGTCGTCACCGGCACGCTGTGGCGGGGTCGCATGGGGGCGGGCGACCGGGTGGCCGTCGAGCCGGGCGGCGCGCGCGCCGTGGTGCGCAGCGTCGAGGTGCACGACCACGAAGCCGCGGCGGCCGAGGCCGGCAGCCGGGTCGGCGTCAGCCTGCGCGGCGTCGGGCGCGACGACGTGGCCCGTGGCGCCTGGCTCGTCGCTCCTGAGCTCGCGGGCCGCGCGACGCGCGTGCTCGCGGCTTGGGTGCGGCTCCTGCCCGGCGAGCGGTCGCTGCGCGGTGGCGACGAGTTCCGTCTTCACCACGGCACGGCCCAGTACGTCGCCCGGGTCAGCCCGGTCGCGGCGCGCGAGCTGGCCGCCGGTGGCGAGGGCCCGGCGGTCCTGCGGCTCGACGGCGAGGCCGTGATCGAGCCGCAGGACCGCTTCATCCTGCGCTCGCTCTCGCCGGTCACGACGGTCGGCGGCGGCGTGGTGCTCGTGCCGGGGCACCAGCGCTGGCGCGAGCGCGGCGCGCAGGCGGGTTTCCTCGAGGCGCTGTACCGCGGTGACCGGGCGGCGGCCGCGCTCCTGCTGGCGCACGAGAGGGCCGCGGCCGGCCTTGGCGTGGCCGACCTGGTGGCCGTGGGCGCGGAGGAGGGCGAGGCCCGGGGCGTGCTCGAAGCGCTGGAGCGCGACGGCGACCTCGAGACCTTTGCCTCGTCGGCGACGACCGGCGCGCCGACGCCCGCGGGCTCCCGCGGCGCGCCGTCGTCGGCGCCGGCCGCGGGACGGTGGTTCCTCCCCGCGGTCGTCAAGCAGCTCCGGCACGACCTGGCGAAGGCGGCGGCGGCGAGGGCGAAGGAGCGTCCCGAGCGCCCCTTCAGCGCTCCCGCCGAGCTCGCCGCCGCCGCCCGGGGCGCGCCGCCCGACGTGGTCGCGGCGGCGCTGGCGGCGCTGGTCGCCGAGGGCGTCCTGGTCGCTGCCGACGGAGGGTACGGGCCCGCCGGCGCCACGGGCGTCCTGGACGCGGCGCAGGAGGATCTCGCCGGCCGGCTCGCCGAGGCGGTCGGCGCCGAGCCCTTCGCCCCGCCGACCCTGGCGCTGCTCGCCGAGCGTGAGCGACTTCTCGAGCGCGACCTGCGCCGGGTCCTCGACGTGCTGGCGCGTCGCGGCGCTCTGGTGCGCGTGGACAAGGACCTCTGGTTCGCGCGTGAAGCCGTGGACGAGGCTCACGCGCGCCTCACCGA
Source organism: Thermoleophilia bacterium (assembly GCA_035464075.1). Classification (GTDB taxonomy): domain Bacteria; phylum Actinomycetota; class Thermoleophilia; order UBA2241; family UBA2241; genus UBA2241. The sequence continues at coordinate 2,032 of DATHSP010000280.1, forward strand.
GCGGCTCGAGACGGGGGGGCGGGTGACGCTGGCCGAGTTCCGCGATCTCCTGGGCTGCGGCCGGCGGAACGCCCAGGCACTCCTGGAGCACTTCGATCGCGAGGGTCTTACGCGGCGCGTCGGCGACGCCCGTGTGGCGCGCCGCCGCGGGGCTCAGTGACGCGGCCGACGCCGGGAGGCACCGCCGGTCTCGGCGGTGCCCCGCGCCGCCCGGCCGGCCTTCGCGGCCCCGGCACCGGCAGCACGCGGCTTCGCCCCGCCCGCCATCGCCCGGCCGGCCTTCGGACTGCCCGCCTCCGCGGTGCCTGGCACCGGCCCGTGGCCCGACTTCGCTTCGCTGCCCGTCGCTCCGGCGCCGCTCGTTGCGTCGGGTCGTGGGCCATCGCCCGCCGAGTCGCCCAGCCTCGCTGCTCCGGCCGCCACGACGCGGTTGCGGCCCTGCCGTTTGGCCTCATACATCGCGCGGTCGGCGGTCTCGAGCAGCGCTTCGTGCGACTCGGCGTCGTCTGGGTACGTGGCGATGCCGATGCTGAGGGTGAGGGCGTCCCCGTTGGCGCGGATCTCCGCCCGCTCGAGGCGCTCGCGGATGCGCTCCCCGACCGCGAGCGCCTGCTCGGCGCCGGTCCCGACCAGCAGGACGCAGAACTCCTCGCCGCCGTAGCGGGCCGCCACGTCGATGGTGCGCACCGCCTGCTCGATCAGGTGGGCGACCTCGCGCAGGGCGGCGTCCCCGGCGCTGTGACCGAGGAGGTCGTTGTACGCCTTGAAGTGGTCGAGGTCGCCGAAGAGCAGTGACAGCGGCTGTCCGGACTCTCGCGCCTGGGCCAGCTCCTCGTCGAGGCACTCGTGGAGGTGGCGGTGGTTGTACAGCCCGGTAAGCGCGTCCGTGATCGCGTCGGTCTCGGCCCGGCTGAGCCGCTCGGCCGTGTCCTGGAGGATGGTGGCGAACGTCTGGCGGGTGTCGCTGCTGAGGCTCTCGCCCTCGGGCCCGTCGAGGGCCGGCAGGTCGGCGGCGACGGCGGCCACCACGGCCCCGTCCGCGGCGCGGATCGGGGCCAGGCTCGTGACCCACACCCCGAAGGCGTCGGCCATCACGGTGTTCGTCTTCAGCTCCTTGCCCTGGAGCACCATGGGCAGTTCGGCGTCGGGGAAGATCTCGAAGCCGAAGTGCGAGAAGAACGCGGGGTCCTCCTCGGGGTCGACGCCGATCGCGTAGCGCCCGTTGAGGGCGACCTGGGTCGTGAGGTAGCGCGTCGGCGGGTGCGCGTCGCGCACCCGCCGGAGGACCTCGGTGATGGCCAGGTACTCCGGTGAACCCTCGTCCTCCTGCGTCTTCAGCGGCAGGTGCCACTCGGGGTCGATCAGCGCCGCCGCCTCGGCCGCGATCCGCTCGCCCTCGAGGTGTCGCCGGTCGAGCTTCTCGAGGACACGCAGGAACGCGTCGGTCATCTCCGGGTCGAACTGGGTGCCACGGCAGCGCTTCAGCTCTGCGAGGCAGTCGGCGTAGGTGAGCGCCGCCTTGTACGGCCGGCGGCAGGACATCGCGTCGTAGGCGTCGGCCACGGCCATGAGGCGCGCCAGCTCCGGGATCGCCTCGCCCTCCAGCCCGTCGGGGTATCCGCGTCCGTCGTAGCGCTCGTGGTGGTGGCGGACGCCGAGCGCCAGGTCGTCGGCGAAGAGCGGCCCGATGATGTCGGCGCTCACCACCGGGTGCTGGCGCATCTGGCGCCACTCCTCATCGTTCAGCCGGCCGGCCTTGAGCAGCACGCGGTCCGAGATGCTGATCTTGCCGATGTCGTGCAGGTAGGCGGCCTCCTCGAGGCGTGGCAGCGTCTCCTGGGGCCACCCGAGCTCCCCGGCGAGCATCACGGTGTAGGCGGCCACGCGGGCGGCGTGCCCGAAGGTGTAGTAGTCCTTGGCATTGAGCGCCGAGCTCAGCGCTCGCAGGTTGCCGAGGTGCATGCGCTTCACCTCGTCGTAGAGACGGGCGTTCTTCAGGGCCAGGGAGAGCTGCGTCCCGACGCGCTGGAGGAGCTCCATGTCCGTCGCGTCGAAGCTGCCCGCCCGGCGTGCGGCGAGGTGCAGCGTGCCGAGCACCTCGCCGTCGGCCACCAGCGGCAGGACGACGATGTCGGCGTAGCCGGCGAGCAGCGGATGCTCCGCCTCGGACGACTCGCCGTGCGTGAGCGAAAGGACCGACGGCCGGCCGTCGCGGAGCCGCTCGAGGACGTGGCCTTCGAAGGCGGGGAAGTCGGCGGCGTCGAGCGGGCAGTCCTCGAGGGAGCTCACCACCCGGGTCACGCGGCCGTCCTCGAACAGCGCCAGGGTGTAGCCGTCGTACGGCACGACGCTCGCCAGTGCGTCGGTGGTGCCGGCGACGATCTCCTCGACGTCGAGGGAGGAGGTCGTGCGGCGGGCGATCTCGTTGAGCAGGCTCGTCTCCCAGCTCGCCGCCTGCTCGCTCTCGTACAACTGGGCGTTCCGGATCGCGACGGCGGCGACGTGGCAGATCGCGCCGGCGGCGTCGAGCTCCTCGGCCGTGAAGCTGCGGTCGCAGCGCGTCTCGGCGAGCTCCACGGTACCCACCGCCTGGTCGCCGGCGACGAGCGGCAGGGTCACCCAGCTGCGGTAGCCGTGGCTCTCGACCCAGCGCCGCCCTTCGGGCGTGAGCCGGGCGTCGTCGCAGGAGGTGACGACGGCCGGCTCACGCCGCTCCAGGACCCCGCCGCAGACGGCCATGAGCGACAGCGGGACTACGCTGCCGGTCCACGCCTCGACGCGCTCGCCGTCGGCGAGACTCATCACGCAGCGCAGGCCGTCGCCCTCGACGACGTCGATCTCGCAGTTCGGCACGCCGACCGTCTCGCAGAGCCGGTGCGCGGTGGCCTGGAGGATGTGCTCGAGGTCGAGCGATGAGGCGAGCTCCAGCGCCGACTCCGCCATGAGGGTCATGCGCCGCGCGTTGGCGTCGAGCTGGCGGTAGAGCTGGGCGTTGGCCATGGCCTGGCCGGCGAGCTGGGCGAGACCCATGACGAGGTCCTTCTCGGGGAACTCGTGCGGCTCGCGGCTGTCGAGCTCGAGGAAGCCGACGACTTCGCCGCCCGCGAGCAGAGGCACGTCGAGCGTGCCGCGGTAGCCCCAGCGCAGCGCCTCGCTGCGCTCTTCCTCGGTGGCCTCCGGCTCGCCCAGGATGTCGCGGGTGATCACGGGGCGCCGCTCCGCCAGCGCCCTGACGAAGGTCCGGTAGTCGGCGAGCTTCCAGCGTTGCCCGACGGGGTCCTCGTCCCAGTGTCCGCCCACGGAGACCAGGATCTCGATCTCGTCGCCGTCGATCCGGTAGACGTCGCACATGTCGGCGGCCGTGACCTCGATCAGACGCTCGGCGACGGCGCTGAGGACCGCGGCGTGGTCGAGGCTGGCGCTGAAGTCGAGTGACGAGTTGACGAGCAGGCGCAGCTCGCGGTTGCTCTCCTCGAGGCGCGCTAGCAGCGTCGCCTCCTCGAAGGCCGCCGCGAGCAGGCGGCCCACGCTGCGGATGAAGTCGAGCCGCTCGGCGAAGTCGCGCACCCGGGTGTCGAACACGTCGATGAGGCCGATCGGCCGTCCCTCGGTCACCAGCGGCATCGAGACCATGCTGCGGTAGCCCCAGTGCCGGTAGGCGCTCATCTCCTTCTCCGGGAGGTCGGCTTGATCGAGGTCGCCGATCACGATCGGCTCGTTCGCCGCCAGCGCGGCGACGGTCGGCGGGTAATCGGCGAGCGGCAGGGTGCGGCCGATCTCGGTCCCGTCCCAGCCCCGGCCGTCGATGCTGGCCAGGCAGGTCATGTGGTCGCCGTCGACGCGGTAGATGTCGCAGTCCTCGGCGCTGAGGGCCTCGCGCAAACGCGTCGCGACAGTGCGCGAGAGGCTTGGCAGCTCGTCGGTCTCACCGAGGGCGTCGCCGAGCTCGACGAGCTCGCGCAGCGCCGCGTTGCGAGCCCGCAGCTCCGCGAGCAGTGCGGCGTTGGTGAGCGCCCCGGCGATGGTGCGCGCCGCGCTCACGAGGTAGTCGCGCAGGACCTCGTGGTCGCGCTCGCCGGTGTCGAAGAGGTCGATGAACCCGATGGTCTCGGCGCCGCCGACCAGCGGCAAGGTGATGAGGCTGCGATAGCCGTACTCGGCGAAGTCGGCGCGCTCCTCGTCGGCGATCCGCGGGTCGTCGAGGGTCGCGGCGATGAGCGGCTCCTGCGCGGCCACGACGGCGGCGCTGCTCGGGAAGGACTCGAGGTCGAGTCGCTTGCCCTCGACCGCGGCGTCGCGGCCGCGAGAGTCGAGGCTCACGACGCAGCGCATAACGCCCTCCTCGAGCAGCCAGACGTCGCAGTCCTCGACGCCGGTCACGCGGCGCAGGTGTTCCGCCGCCGTGGCCGCGATGGCGGCGATGTCGTCGACCGCGGCGAGCGCGCCGGCGAGCTCGACGAGCTCGTGCTGCAGCGCTTCGCGCTGGCGCACCTCGTGCACCAGCAGGGCGTTGTCGAAGAGCCCGGCGACGAGCTGCGCCACGCTGGTGAGGAACTCGAGCTCCTTGTGCCAGTCGCGTTCGGCGTCGTCGTAGAGCTCGATGAGCCCGACGACCGCGCCGCCGGCGATCATCGGCACCGAGACCGAGCTCGCGTAGCCCCAGGTGCCGTAGAGATCGACCTCCTTCTCCGTCAGGCGGGGGTCGCGGAGGTCGCAGAAGACGAGCGGCTCGAGGGCCGCCATCGCCTCGCCCAGAGCGGGGTACAGGCCGAGGTCGAGCGTCGTCCCGGCGTGCTCGGGCTCGGTCCCCTCGCGGCTCATGGTGAGGACGGCTCGGACCGTGCCGCCGCTCACGCGCCAGATGTCGACACAGTCCGCGTTCACCGCGTCCATAAGGCGTTCGCCGAGCGTCTGCGCGAACGCTTCGGCGTCGTGGGTCTTCGCCGCCTGCTGCGAGAGGACGACGAGCTCGGCGAGCGCCTTCTCGTGGCGCTCGAGACTGCGGCGCAGGCCGCTGGCGACGCAGGCCTGGGCCGAGAGCCGGGCGAAGGCCCCGGCGATCTCCGCGTGAGGCGAGAGGTCGCGTGGCTCCGCGCAGGTGAGCTCGAGCACGCCGACGAGGGCGTCGTCTCTGAGCACGGGGACCCAGAGCAACGACTGGCACCCTCGACGAGTCAGGGTGGACAGCAGCCGCCGGTCGCTGCCGGCCGTCGCCCGGTCGACGGCGAGCGGCGAGCTCGGGCTGGCGGCCTGCAGCGGCAGCAGGTCGTCAAGTGGGACCTGCACGCCCTCGCGGCCGTCCGCGCCGCCGCCGGCGTCGTAGCTCGCCACGACGAGACCGTGGTCGTCGCGGACGTCGATGTACTCACAGCGGTCGGCTCTGATCAGCCCGGCGAGGGCCTCGGCCGCCGCTGCGGGGAGTTCGGCGGGCTCCCGGGCGAGCAGGTCGACGAGGTCCAGAGTCGCGGCGAGCGCAGCCTGCTGCCCGTCTTCGCGCACGGTGCGGTCGGCGCTCGCCGCGGCCCTGGGTGAGCCCGCGGGTCCCCCGGCGTCGCCCGCGGTCGCGGCGGCAGGCAGCAACGGCAGCAGATCGTCGAGCCGGTAGCGCCGGTGCCCGCCCGGGCTGCGGGCGGCCGGGATGCGCCCGGCGTCGGTCCACCGCCGCACGGTGTTCGCGCTCACGCCGAGCAGGCCCGCGACGTCCTGGACGCGCAGCCGGTCGCCGTGACGCAACTCCAAGTCTGTCACCGGGGTGCCCACGTAGCCCCTGTATCGGGTGGAGGGAGGCCGAACTTGACAGAAACCTCCCACGGCCCAGACTCGCCGCACGTGTCGGCGCCGCCGACATGACGTAGGATGCGACCAACGTAGAACGGGCGTTCAACAAGGAGGGCACGGTGGAACGCAAGGGTCGTGTGGAGGGCAAGGTGGCCCTGGTCACCGGGGTGGCGAAGACCGACAGCATCGGCTTCGCCACGGCACAGGTCCTCGCCCGCGAGGGCGCGATGCTGGCGCTGGTCGACATCTCGGAGAAGGTGCACGAATGCGCCGAGCGTCTGCGCGCCGAGGGCCACACGGTCTCGTCGCACACGGCGGACCTCGTCCAGATGGCCCAGGTCGAGGCGGCGGTCGCCGAGATCCTGACGTGCTACGGGCGCATCGACGTCCTCGTCAACAACGCCGGCATGGTCATCTTCGGGCAGGAGGAGGACTTCACCGCCTTCCAGGACCTCTCCGAGGCCTCCTGGGACTTCGGCATCGCCATCAACCTGAAGACGCAGTTCAACGTCACGCGCTGCGTGGTGCCGGGGATGGTCGAGCGCGGCTACGGGCGCATCGTCAACGTGTCCTCCGTCACGGGGCCCGTGGTGGCCAATCCGGAGGAGGCCGCGTACTGCGCCGCCAAGGCGGGCGTGCTCGGCATGACCCGCGGCCTCGCCCTCGACGTCGCCAAGCACGGCGTCACGGTGAACGCCGTGGGCCCGGGCTGGATCGCCACGGGCTCGCAGGCCGAGGGCGAGGACGTCGGCGGCCTCAACACGCCGCTCGGGCGCTCGGCGCGCCCCGAGGAGGTCGCGACCGTGATCGGCTTCCTCGCCTCCGACGACGCCAGCTACATGACCGGGCAGCTCGTCGTGGTCGACGGCGGCAACACGATCCAGGAGTACAAGGGCCCGAGCGAGCTCTACTACTGAGACGCGCCGCCGGCGAGCCAGTCGCGCAGGCTCTGCTCGACGGCCTCGCGCCCGGCGCCGACGCGTCCGCGGAAGCGCACGGGCCGCGTGCGCACGGCCTCCATCTGGGCCGGCATCGTGACCCCGGGCGCCAGCTCGAGCACCTGGTCGAGCAGGGCGAAGGCGTCGTCGGCGCCGGCCAGCGGGCCGCCCGGGGCGACACCGGTGAGGCCGCGCACGACGTCGGCGGCGAACTTGCTCCAGTGCGCCGTGCTGACGATCAGCAGAGGAGCTTCGCCGCCGTGCCGCGAGGCCGTCTCCCAAGCCACGGCGGTGTGCGGGTCGAGGAGGTAGCCGTGCTCCGCGTAGACGGCGCCGATCGTGCGCAGGCAGGTCTCGTCGTCGACCCAGTCGCCGGTCAGCAGCTCCTGCAGCCGCAGCTTCGTCTCGCCGTCGACGGCGAAGCGGCGCCGTTCGCGCAGGTCGTGCATCCAGCCCGCGACCAGGCCGGGGTCGCCGGAGAGGTCGTAGAGCAGGCGCTCGAGGTTCGAGGAGACGAGGATGTCCATGGAGGGCGACGGCGTCTTCACGAGCGGCCGCGCGGAGATGTCGTAGACGCCGGTCGCGATGAAGTCGGCCAACACCGCGTTGGTGTTGCTGGCGCAGAGGAGGCGCCCGATCGGCACGCCCATGCGCTTCGCGTAGTAGCCGGCGAGGATGTTGCCGAAGTTGCCCGTGGGCACGCAGACGTCGAGCGGCGCGCCGGCGGCGAGCGCGCCGCCGGCGACGAGGTCGGCGTAGGCGCTGACGTAGTAGACGATCTGCGGCAGCAGGCGCCCCCAGTTGATCGAGTTGGCGGAGGAGAGGGCGAGGCCGAAGCGCGCGCCGAGCTCGGCGGCGAAGGTCTCGTCGTCGAACACCGCCTTGACCGCCGACTGGCAGGCGTCGAAGTCGCCGTCGAGGGCGAGGACGGTGAGGTTGTCGCCCGGCTGGGTCGTCATCTGGCGCTGCTGGAGGGCCGACACCCCGGCGTCGGGGTAGAAGACGGCGATGCGGGTGTGGCCGCGGTCGGCGAAGCCGTCGAGCGCGGCCACACCCGTGTCGCCCGACGTAGCGACGAGGATCAGGAAGTCGAACCCGGTGCGCCCGTCCCCGTGGGCCTGCTCGAGGGCCTGCGAGAAGAACAGCGGCATGCACTGCAGGGCCATGTCCTTGAAGGCGAGGGTGGGCCCGTGCCAGAGCTCGAGGACGAAGCGGCCGGGGGCGACCTCGCGCGCCGGGGCGACGGCGGGGTCGTCGAAGTTGGGCCCGTACGCCGCGTCGGCGATCGCGGTGATGCGGGCGGCGTCGACGTCGAGGCCGAAGGCCTCGAACACGGCCGCCGCCCGCCGCCGGTACGGCAGCGCCGCGAGGCCGACGACGTGCTCGAGGTCCAGGGTCGGGAGGCGCTCGGGGACGAACAGCCCGCCGCCCGGCGCGATGCCCTCGAGGAGCACGTCGGTGAAGGCGCGCGGCTGCGCGCTGCGTCCCCGGGTGTCGCGATAGGCAGTCACGTCCCGGGGATTCTACCGTGCCGCCGCGTCCGGTATCCTCGGCGTGATTCCCTCGTCGTGGTCGAGGGTGTAAGCTCGCCAAACATTGAAGGACCGTTCAGGATTCGCGCCTACGCCGCGTGAGAGCCGCGACCAGGGGGAGCGCATGACGCACGACATGAGCGGTACCACCGTCGTCATCACCGGGGCCGGCGGGGGTGTCGGCAGTGCCGCGGCGCGGCGCTTCGCCGCCGCCGGCGCGACGCTCGTCCTCGGCGACCTCGACGGCGTGCGTCTCGAGGAGCTGGCCGGCGAGCTGGCGGCGGTCACCACGGTGCACGCCGTGGTCTGCGACGTGAGCTCCGTCACCGACGTCGAGAACCTGATGGCCGAGGCGATCGAGACCGGCGGCGGCATCGACGTGCTCGTCAACACGGCGGGGCTCTGGGTCGAGGGGCCGAGCGAGAGCATGGCCGAGGCCGACTGGGACCGCGTCGTCGACGTGAACCTCAAGGGCACGTTCTTCTGCTGCAGTCGTGCGCTGCCCGAGCTCAAGAAGCGGGAGGGCTGCATCGTCAACCTGAGCTCGGACTGCGGGCTCGTAGGGACGCCGGAGACGGCGATCTACACGGCGTCGAAGGGCGGCGTGAGCCTGCTCACCAAGGCGCTCGCCCTCGAGGTCGCCGCCGACCTCGTGCGCGTCAACGCCGTCTGCCCCGCCGACATCATGACCCCGATGCTGCAGCACCAGGCGGACACGTTCGGCGGCGGCGACCCGGAGGGCTACTTCCGCCGCCTCCTCAGCGGCTATCCGCAGGGCGAGCAGGCGCGCTTCATCACCCCGGAGGAGGTCGCCGAGTTGATCTTCTACCTCGCCTCGCCGGCTGCGGCGCCGATCACCGGCGCCAACATCTCGATCGACTTCGGCACGTCGGCCGGTTACGGCTACGACTGACGTCCGCGAGACGCCCGCAGCCGGCGCGGCGAGCGACCCGCGCCGTGACACGACACACCGGGAGACACGCTGACCACGAAAGGAGAGGCTGACCCCTGATGGCAGACACGCCCTTCATCCACCCCTACATCCCCAATGCGGTGCCGGCCACGAAGGAGGCCATGCTCCGCGAGCTGGGGCTGAGCAGCGTCGAGGAGATCTACGCCGAGATCCCCGAGCGCCTGCGCTTCAAGGGGCGGCTCGACATCCCCGAGCCGATCCTGTCCGAGCGCGCCCTCCGCAAGCACGTCATGGGGCTCCTCGACAGGAACACCTCCGCCGTCGACTACCTCAACTTCTGCGGCGCGGGCTGCTGGCAGCACCACGTGCCGTCCGTCGTCGACGAGGTCATCAACCGGGCCGAGTTCGTCAGCGCCTACTGCGGCGCCAACTATTCCGACCTCGGCAAGTACCTGGCACGTTTCGAGTTCAACAGCATGCTCGGCGAGCTGCTCGATCTCGACGGCGTCGCCAACCCGATGTACGACTGGGGCGACGTCGCCGGGCGCTCGTTCCGCATGGCCCGGCGCATCACCGGCCGCGACACGGTGCTCGTGCCGGCCCACATCAGCCCCATGCGGCTGATGGAGATCCGCACCCTGTGCCAGCCCGAGTCGATGCCGACCAGCACCAAGATCCGCTTCTACGAGTGGGACCGCGCGACCGGCATGGTCGACCTCGACGACCTGCGCGCCAAGGTCGACGAGAGCCACGCCGCGGTCTACTGGGAGAGCCCGGGCTACCTGGGGACGATCGAGGCGAACGGCGCCGAGATCGTCAGGATCGCCCACGAGCACGGCGCCCTCGCCATCGCCGGCGTCGACCCGATCACGCTCGGCGTGCTCACCCCGCCCGGCGCCCTGGGCGCCGACATCGCCTGCGGCGACATCCAGACCCTCGGCATGCACATGCACGCCGGCGCCGGCTGCTCGGGCTTCATCGCCTTCCGCGACGATGACCCGGTCTTCGCCCAGGAGTGCCCGCTCGAGCTCTACACGGTGATGGAGACCAAGACGCCGGGCCAGTACGCGGTCGGCGAGGCGATCGCCGAGCGCACCTCGTACGGCTCTCGCGACCAGGGCGTCGACTGGGTCGGCACGGCGTCGGGCTTGTGGACCATCGCCGCCGCCGTCTACATGGCGGTCATGGGCCCGCAGGGCTTCAGGGAGCTCGGCGAGACCTGCATCGCGCGCTCCCACTACGCGGCCAAGCTGCTCGGCGAGATCCCCGGCGTCGAGGTCAAGCTCTCGCCGCACTTCTTCAAGGAGTTCGTCGTCAACTTCGACGGCGCCGGCACGACCGTCGCCGACCTCAACAAGAATCTCCTCGAGCGCGAGATCTTCGGCGGCAAGGACCTCTCGGCCGAGTTCCCCGAGCTCGGCGAGAGCGCGCTCTACTGCGTGACGGAGTACCACGACCAGGCGGACATCGAGAAGTTGGCCTCGGCCGTCGAGGAGGTGACGGCATGAGCGAGACGCCTCAGGAGAAGGTCGCCCGCCTCGCCCGCCTGCGCCGCGACGGCGGCGTGCTGCGCGACTACCGCGCGCCGCGCTGGGACGAGCCGTTCATCATGGAGCAGGGCGCGCCCGGCGAGCGCGGCATCCTCGTGCCGCTCGCCGAGGACGAGGTCACCGAGGCGGTCGGTGCGGCCGCCGACTACATCCCCGCGGGGATGAGCCGCGCGGCCGCCCCCGAGCTGCCCGAGATGGCGCAGTACCAGGTCATGCGCCACTACCTCCGCTACGCGCAGATGACCCTCGGCATGGACTTCGGCAGCGATATCAGCGAGGGCACCTGCACGATGAAGTACAGCCCGAAGCTGCATGAGGAGCTGGTCCGCTACCACCGTGCCGCCGATCTGCACCCGTGGCAGGACGAGGACACCCTGCAGGGACTCCTCGAGATCGTCTACGAGACGGGCCGGTACCTCAAAGAGATCTCCGGCATGGACGGCTTCACGCTGCAGCCGGGCGGCGGCTCGCACGCCGTGTACACCAACGCCTGCGTGATGCGCCGCTACTTCGAGGCCCGCGGCGAGCTCGGCGAGCGTGACGAGATGATCACGACGATCTTCTCGCACCCCTGCGACGCGGCGACCCCGAAGGTCGCCGGGTTCAAGGTCATCACCGTCATGCCCGACGAGAACGGCTACCCCGACCTCGAGGCCTTCAAGGCGGCGGTCAGCGAGCGCACCGTCGGGTGCATGATCACCAACCCCGAGGACACCGGCATCTACAACCCGCAGATCGACAAGTACGTCGAGGTGCTGCACGACGCCGGCGCCCTGGCCTTCACCGACCAGGCGAACGCCAACGGCATCCTCGGCATCGCCCGGGCGCGCGACGCCGGCTTCGACGCCTGCCACTTCAACCTGCACAAGACCTTCTCGAGCCCGCACGGCTGCGAGGGCCCGGCGAGCGGCGCCTACATGGTGACCGAGAAGCTGGAGCCCTACCTGCCGGTGCCTGTCGTCACCAAGGCCGGCGAGACGTACCATCTCGACTACGACCGGCCGGAGAGCATCGGCCGGGTGCGCGGCTTCCTCGGCAACTGGCTCTGTGTGATCCGCGCCTACGCCTGGATCCGCAGCATGGGCCCCGAGGGCCTGCGCGAAGTCGCCGAGATCAGCGTGCTGAACAACAACTACCTCGACAACCTGCTCATGGCGGTGAAGGGTGTGACGCGGCCGTACGCCGAGGGTCACCGGCGGCTGGACCAGGTGCGCTACAGCCTCGAGCAGCTCAAGGAGGACACCGGCTTCGGCACCGAGGCCGTGCGCGACCGTCAGGTCGACTTCGGCATCCAGAGCAACTGGATGAGCCACCACCCGTGGGTGGTGCCTGAGCCCTTCACGCCCGAGCCTTGCGAGACGTACAGCAGGGACGACCTCGACGAGTGGGCGGCGGTCATCAAGAAGGTCAGCGACGAGGCGTACCACGAGCCCGACGTGGTACGTGAGGCGCCGCACGCGCAGCCCATCGACCAGATGCGGCGCACCGAGGCCATGGAGGACCCGGAGCAGTGGGCCTTCACCTGGCGCGCCTACAAGAAGAAGGTCCTCGGCCGGCAGGGGCCGGCTTGAGCCAGCGGGCGAAGCAGCGAGGGCCGGCGCCGCCGCAGCGGCGCCGGCCCGACTCCGGCCGCTCCGGCTTCTGGCGGTGGCTCGAGTACTCTACGGCGTGGTTCGGCGTGGCGGTGCTCGTGCTCTCCTTCGTCGTGCTCGCCTTCCCCGCCGCGATCAGCGTGCGCGACGTGATCTCGGGCGCGCAGACGGGCTCGGCGGCGATCTTCCAGCTCGTGACGTTCCTCGCCGCCGAGATGGTCGTAGTCTTCATGATCGTGCTCGGCGCGTACGCCGCCGCGCCGCATCGGATCCGGCTCGAACCCGCGACCGTGCGCCTGCTCGGCACCCTCTCCTTCGGCGGCATGTTCTTCCTCATCCTCCTCGTGCTGCGCGGCGAGCTGTACGCGGCGGTGCCGATCATCGTGTACTTCCTGCGCATCCGCCGCAGCCTCGCCGACGAGCTGCCGGTGTTCGCCGGCGGCAGGCTGCCGCCGCAGCGCAAGGAGCCGCGGCGCGATGACGTGGTCAGGCGGCCGCCGCGCAGCTGGGACGAGCCCGGCGGCCGTCCGAAGGCGAAGGCCGGCGGGACCGCGTCGAAGGCCGGCTCCGGCCAGGCGCCCGGGTCCGGCCGGCGGCGCGGCAAGAAGGGCCGCCGGCCGGGCGCCGGCGGCAACCGGCCGAAGGGCCGCTGAGCCCCGTGTCGAGCCCGGCGGCGACCAAGGGCGGCACGACGCGCCTGCTGCGCACGGCCGGCGTCGCCGTCGTGACGGCGACGGCCTTCTACCTGGCCGTGCAGGCCGTGTCGCTCCTCGTCGGCGACGCGGCCGAGGCGGGGGTACGGCGGTATGCGGTCGCCGCGGCGTTCGCCCTGGCCGCGGTCGCGACCGGGACCATGGCCGTCGATCTCGCCGACCGCTGGCTGCGCGGCGGGCGCATCACGGCGTTCTCGCAGAAGATGATGCGCTCGCTGGTGTTCGTCACCCTGCTCGTGGCGCTGCTCCTGAGCTTCATCTTCCGCGGCCCGTCCTTCTTCCTTCCGCTCATGCCCGCGCTGCTGATCTACCTCTTCGGCACGTGGCAGCGGCCGGCGCCACGGACCGCGGCGACGCGGCGGCCGGCGGGCACGAGCACGGGCAAGAGTCGGCAGCGGCGCGGCGGGCGCAAACGGCGATGACGAGCGCGGGACGCTCGGCGGGCGCGACGGGGACGAGGTGTGGCGTGACGGCGACGAGGTGTGGCGTGACGGCGGCGAGGTGTGGCGTGACGGCGGCGAGGTGTGACGCGACGGCGACGACGTGTGGCGCGAGGGCAGCGGCTGGTTTCGCGGTGAGGCCGCAGTGAAGAAGCTCGGCGTGATCGTGAACCCGGTCGCGGGGGTCGGCGGCCGGGTGGGCCTCAAGGGCTCCGACGGCGCCGACATCGTGCACCGGGCGCTCGAGCTGGGGGCGGTGCGCGACGCGCCGCGGCGCGCACGGCTGGCGCTCGAGCGCCTCACGCGCCTCAGGGACGAGATCGAGATCCTGGCGGCGCCCGGGGAGATGGGCGCGGACGAAGTACGCGCGGCCGGCCTCGCGCCGA
>DATHSP010000281.1:0-15410 GCA_035464075.1 Thermoleophilia bacterium
CGACACGACGCCGCAGGGTGCGGCGCCGGGCCCGGGGCCCGGCGGCGGCACGGAGGGCGCCGGCGAGGACCTCGCCCGGGCGCTCGCCGAGCGCGACGACTACCTCGACCACCTGCAGCGCCTGCAGGCCGAGTTCGACAACTACCGCAAACGCGTGCGGCGCGACCAGGAGCACCTGCGCCTGAGCGCCGCCGAGACCGTCGTCGAATCGCTGCTCCCGGTGGTCGACAACCTGCGCCGCGCCGTCCAGGCGACGCGCGAGCACGGCGGCGAGCAACTCGCCGCCGGGGTCGCGCTGGTCCAGGAGCAGCTCGTCAACACGCTCACCGGCCACGGCCTGACCGAGATCGCCGTCGAGCCCGGCGTGGCGTTCGACCCCGAGGTCCACGAAGCGGTCATGACGCAGCCGTCCGACGATCACGACGAAGGCGCCGTGGTCCAGGTGATGGAGCGCGGCTACCTGCTGCACGGGCGCCTGCTGCGCCCGGCCAAGGTCATCGTCGCCAGGTGAGGCATGGCCGACTTCTACCAGACACTCGGCGTGACCAAGACGGCCTCGCAGGACGAGATCAAGAAGGCCTTCCGCAAGAAGGCGCGCGAGTTACACCCCGACCGCAACCCGGGAGACGCCGCGGCTGAGGAACGCTTCAAGGAGGTCAACCAGGCCTACGAGACGCTCTCCGACCCCGAGAAGCGCAAACAGTACGATGAGTACAGCCGGCTCGGGGCGTTCGGGCCCGGCGCCGGCGGCTTCCGGCCCGGCGCCGGCGGTCAGGGGTTCGACCCCCGCATCTTCCAGCAGTGGCAGCAGCAGCAGGGTCAGGGCGGCGCGACCTTCGAGTTCGGCGACATGGGCGACATCCTGTCGAGCCTGTTCGGCGCCGCGACCACGGGCCGCGGCGGTCGCCGTCGCCGGCCCGCGGCCGAGCGCGGCGCCGACCTGCAGGCCGACGTCACGGTCTCGTTCAACGAGTCCCTCGAAGGCGCCACGGTACGCGTGCCGGTCGAGAAGCCCGACACCTGCGACACCTGCCACGGCACCGGCGCAGCGCCGGGCACGACGCCGAAGATCTGCCCCGACTGCGAGGGCCGCGGCGTCGTCGCCCAGAACCAGGGCCCCTTCGCCCTGTCGCAGCCCTGCCCGCGCTGCCGCGGGGCGGGCACGATCGTCGAGAAGCCGTGCCCGACGTGCAAGGGCAGCGGCGTCCGCCGGCGCACGCGGCGCTACAGCGTCAAGGTGCCGGCCGGGGTCAAGGACGGCACCCGCATCCGCATCAAGGGCAAGGGTGAGGCGGGGCAGCGCGGCGGACCGACGGGCGACCTCTACGTCGTCGTGCACGTCGAGCCCGACGACCTCTTCGAGCGTCGCGGCGACGATCTCGTGATCGACGTGCCCGTGACCTTGAGCGAGGCGGCACTCGGTGCCCGCGTCCGCATCCCGACGCCGGGCGGCGGTCACGTCTCGCTCAAGGTCCCGGCGGGCAGCCGCGACGGTCGCACCCTGCGTCTGCGCGGCAAGGGTGCCCCCAAGCTCAAGGGCGGCGGGCGCGGCGACCTGCTGGCGAGGGTGCGCATCGCCGTGCCCGACAAGGTGAACAAGGAGCAGAAGGAGCTGCTCGAGCGGCTGGGCGAGGCGTTGCCCGACCCTCGGGCGTCGGCCTTCGGCTGAGTCGTGACGAGAGCAGGCGGTGGAGATGGCCTCCGACGAGCGTGAACGGCCGGTCTTCGTGATCTCGGTCGCGGCCGAGCTCGCCGGCATGCACCCGCAGACGCTGCGCATGTACGAGCGCCGCGGCCTCCTGCGCCCGCAGCGCTCGGCCAAGAACGCGCGCCGCTACTCGCAGGCCGACGTCGAGCGCCTGCGCCGCATCCAGGAGCTCGGCCAGACCGGGCTCAACCTGGCCGGCGTGCAGCGGGTGCTGGCCATGGAGGAGCAGATGGCGGCGATGCAGTGCGAGCTCGAGCGTCTGCGCGACAACCTCGCGCGGGCGGCGGCCGAGATGGAGCGCGACCTGCGCCGCCGCGAGAGCGCGCCTCCGGTCGGGCTCGTCCCGGTACGGCAGGCGGCCGTCGTGCCGCTCGGGCGCCGCCGCCGGCGCTGGTGAGCGCGAGGCGCGGGCCCGCGAGCGGCGTGTGCGGTGAGATGAAGTGCCGGCACGCGGCGGTGGTGCCTGAGGCAGCCGCGCCCGAGCGACGACAGGTGAAGACGATAGAGAGAGTGTGATGGACGTCAACAAGTTCTCAGAGCGGGCCCGCGAGGCGCTGGAGACGGCGCAGGGCGTCGTGCGCCGCAGCGGCGGCAGCCAGCTGGGCACCGAGCACCTGCTGCTCGGCGTGCTCAGCCTGCCCGGCGGCGTGGTCGACCAGCTCTTCGGGCTGATGAGCATCGACAAGGGCGCGGCGATGGCGCGCGCCGGGCAGTTCGCCCAGACCTCGGGCGCTCACGGCGCCCCGGCGGAGCAGCTCTACCTGACGCCGCGCGCCAAGGCCGCCCTCGACATCGCCGCGCAGAAGGCCCAGGAGCTCGGTGACGCCTTCGTCGGCACCGAGCACCTGCTGCTCGGCGTGCTGCTCGAGGGCGAGGGCGCCGGCGCCGCCGTCCTGCACGAGGTCGGGGTCACCGAGGACGGCCTGCTGCGCGCGCTCAACCAGGTGCGCTCCTCCGGGGTCGACTACGACGAGCAGGCCCAGGGCCAGAGCGTGCTGGCGCAGTACACGCGGGACCTCACGGTGCTGGCGCGCGACGGCCGTCTCGACCCGGTCATCGGCAGGGACGCCGAGATCAAGCGCGTCGTCCAGGTGCTCAGCCGGCGCACCAAGAACAACCCCGTGCTCATCGGCGAGCCCGGCGTCGGCAAGACGGCGATCGTCGAGGGGCTCGCCCAGAAGATCGTCGCCGCCGACGTGCCCGAGTCGCTGCGCGGCAAGCGCGTCCTCGCCCTCGACCTCGGCGGCATGATCGCCGGGGCCAAGTACCGCGGCGAGTTCGAGGAGCGCCTCAAGGGCGTGCTCGACGAGATCCTGCGCTCGCGCGACGTCGTGCTCTTCATCGACGAACTGCACACGGTCGTCGGGGCCGGCGCCGCCGAGGGCGCGGTGGACGCCTCCAACATGATGAAGCCGATGCTCGCCCGCGGCGAGCTGCAGGCGGTCGGGGCGACGACGCTCGACGAGTACCGCCAGCACATCGAGAAGGACGCCGCTCTCGAGCGTCGCTTCCAGCCGATCCTCGTCGGCGAGCCCTCGGTCGAGGACACGATCGCGATCCTCGAGGGCCTGCGCGACAAGTACGAGGCCCACCACAAGGTCAAGATCGGCGACGAGGCTCTCGTCGCGGCGGCGACGCTCTCCGACCGTTACATCGGCGACCGTTTCCTGCCCGACAAGGCGATCGACCTCCTCGACGAGGCGGCGAGCAAGATGCGCATCGAGACGACGATGCTGCCGCCCGACCTGCGCGAGATGGAGCTCAAGCTCAACGACCTCGCGCGCGAGGGGGCGGCCGCCGTGCAGGCGCAGGACTACGAGCGCGCCGCCCAGCTCCGCGACCAGGCCGACCGCATCCAGAAGACGTTCGTGCAGGCCAAGGACGCCTGGCTCGCCGACAAGGGTATCGCCGAGGCCAGCGTGGGCGCCGAGGAGATCGCCGAGATCGTCAGCGGCTGGACGGGGATCCCCGTGCAGCGCATGCAGCAGGCCGAGGTCGAGAAGCTGCTCGCCATGGAGGAGCACCTGCACCGGCGCGTCGTCGGGCAGGATCGCGCCGTGGTCGCCGTCTCCGAGGCGGTGCGCCGTGCTCGCGCCGGGCTCAAGGACCCGCAGCGGCCGATCGGCTCGTTCATCTTCCTCGGCCCGACCGGCGTGGGCAAGACCGAGCTGGCGCGGGCGCTCGCCGAGTTCCTCTTCGACGACGAGAGCGCGATGGTGCGCCTCGACATGAGCGAGTACATGGAGCGCCACAGCGTCTCGCGCCTCGTCGGCGCCCCGCCGGGGTACGTGGGCTACGAAGAGGGCGGCCAGCTCACCGAGGCGGTGCGCCGCCGGCCGTACTCGGTCGTGCTCCTCGACGAGATCGAGAAGGCGCACCCCGACGTCTTCAACATGCTGCTGCAGATCCTCGACGACGGCCGTCTCACCGACAACAAGGGCCGCACCGTCGACTTCAAGAACACGGTCGTGATCATGACCAGCAACGTCGGTGCCGGCCTCATCCCGGCGGGCGACGAGATGGAGCGGCGCTACGACGAGGTCGAGGCGCAGCTCATGGAGGCGCTCAAGCAGGTGTTCAGGCCCGAGTTCCTCAACCGTGTCGACGAGATCATCGTCTTCCACTCGCTCTCGCGCGAGGAGCTGCGCCGCATCGTCGAGCTCCTGCTCGACCGGGTGCGGCGCCTCGTCGAGGCCCAGGGGATGACGCTCGAGGTCGCCCCCGAGGCCGAGGACCTCATCGCCGCGCAGGGCTACGACACGCTCTTCGGGGCGCGGCCGCTCAAGCGCGCCATCCAGCGTCTGGTCGAGAACCCCCTCTCGGGGCGGCTGCTGAGCGGCGAGTTCAAGGAGGGCGACACGATCCGCGCGACGGTCGACGACGGGCGCGTCGTCTTCGCCGCCGCGGAGTGAGGCGCGGAGCGGCGCGGGAGTCCGCGCCGCGGCCGTCGCGCGCCGCCCGGCGGCTCGTGGAGACGCGGCCGTGGGCGCCCGGCGGGCCGGCAGGCCCGCCGGGCGCCCGT
This sequence comes from Thermoleophilia bacterium, assembly GCA_035464075.1. Taxonomy (GTDB): domain Bacteria; phylum Actinomycetota; class Thermoleophilia; order UBA2241; family UBA2241; genus UBA2241. The sequence continues at coordinate 4,731 of DATHSP010000281.1, forward strand.
GCTATAGTCGAGCCGCTATGAGGAAGGGGCGCAGGCTCTTCGTCGGGGGGCTCGTGAGCGCGGGGCTCAGCCTCCTGCTCGCGCCGCGCGTCGCGGGTTCGCGTCGCGCGGCGCTGTCGCGCCTGCGGGCGCGCGGCGCGGCGAGCGGCGTCTTCGCCGGCACGCCGTGCTCGGCGCTCGACGCATCCGCGACCCCGGTCGTCCCTTCCGCCCCCCCAGACCCGAAGGAGGACGCGTGAGCCCGTCAGGCGAGAACGACCACTCGGACGTCAACCTCAAGCTCGACCTCAAGGCCTTCGAGGTGGTCGCCTACACGGGCGAGTTCAAGGTCGTCGGCACGGCCCACTTCGGCATCGGCCAGCGGGCCTCCTCGCGACGCGCCTCGGACTACATCCGCGCCTTCTCGGACACCAAGATGACGCTCGCCGACGTGCGCATCTACAGCCGTGACCGGCTCGAGATCATCGACACGGCGCCGTTCGTCGTGCTCAACCTCGAGAAGGTCGACCTCATCTACGCGCGCGACGAGGACGAGAGCACGGGCGCGGACGCCGTGCCGCCGGAGGTCTGAGACGAGCACCGGGGCGTGGAAGCCGCGTCGCCGGAGGTCTGACCGGGAGGAGGGACCGTGACGAGCCAGACACAGGGTGAGGAGCTCTACGAGCTCGACCTGCTGATTCCGACCGCGCGCTTCGTCTTCAGTGTGGAGGGCGAGCGCGTCGACGTGCTGCCCGAGCACCGCTCGCCCGAGGCATCCGCCGCCTACGCGCGCCTGCGCGCCGAGCGGCCCGTCGTCGGGATGACGACCTTCCCCAACACGGTCCTGTTGCGCGGGCCGCGCACCGTCCTCGTCGACCCAGGGCTGCAGCTGCAGAACGAGCCGGTCCTCGGCGCCCTGGCGGCGCGCGGGCTCGGACCGGCCGACCTCGACATGGTCGTCCTGACCCACGCGCACGACGATCACGCCGACGCCCTCGTCGATTTCCCCCTCGACCTGCCCGTGGTGCTGCACGCGCTCGAACCCGGCGGCCGTCACTGGGCGGCCGTCAGCGGCGTGCTCGAGCAGCACCGGCTGCAGTTCCTCGAGGGCGAGGAGGGCGAGATCGCGCCGGGGCTGCGGTGGGCGCTCACCCCGGCCCACACGGCCGGGTCCATCGCCCTCTGCTGCCGCACGGCCGTCGGCGTCACCGTGTGCTGCGGCGACACCGTCGGGCCGCAGAAGGAGCCGTTCCTCGCCATGGACGCGGGGGAGGGGGAGGAGGCGGCCGCGCTGCTCGCCGCCTGGCGGCGCATCCGCGCCTTCGCGCCCGACCTCGTGGTGGCCGGCCACCTGCCGCCGTTCGTCCTCTGACGCGTGCCCGGGTCCGAGCCTGCCCTGTGCTAGACTGACTCCTCCGGGCAAGGCGACAGGAGCGACCGTGCCGACCTATGAGTACCGCTGTGACGCCTGCGGCGCCACGTACGAACTCTTCCAGAAGATGTCCGACCCGCCGCTCGAGACCTGCGACGCCTGCGGGTCGCCGGTGCGCAAGGTCCTCTACCCGGTCGCGATCCACTTCAAGGGATCCGGCTTCTACACCACCGACTACGGGCGCTCGGGTGCGCGGCGTGCCGGCTCGGGCGCCGAGGGCGAGGGCGCCAAGGGCGCCGGCGAGTCGGCCGGCGGTGAGTCGGACGGCACGGCCGCGAAGACCGGCGAGCCGGGCCGCGGTGAGTCGGCCGGTGCGGCCGCGACGACCGCCGCCAAGGGCGATGGGGCCGCCTCCGGCGCCTCGTCCGCCGGCGGCAGCGCCGATGGGGCGCGCAAGAAGGAGAAGCAACCCGCCGGCTGACGGCGGTGAGGAGTGCCCGTGGGGGGGCCGTCCGAGGACAACCTGCGCCGCGCCCGCGTCACGCTGCGAAGCCTGGTCAGCGACGGCGCGTCGGTGCTGCCCTCGCTCAACGCGATCGCCGACGCGATCCGTCTCGAGCTCGAGCGGCGCGGCCGGGTCGCCATCATCTACGTCCGCCTCGACCGCTACGGCCACCTCGAGTCGCTCTTCGGCTGGGGCATCGTCGGCGACATCCTCGACGCCGTGGCGGAGAGCCTCAGCGGCATGGTCGGCAGCACCCTCAGGCGGCTCGACGTCGTCGCCGACTTCACCCTCTCCGACAACGCCTTCGTCGTGCTCCTCTCACCGCCGCGCTCCGGCGAGGCGATCTCCAACGAGGAGCTCGGCGCCGTGACGCGCCGCGTGTACGAGCGCCTGCAGTCCCTGCTGCTCAACGACCTCGCCCCCGGCGTCTTCGACCGGGTCCATCCTTCGGTGGGCGCCGCCAGCGTCGCCGCCGACGCTGCGCTGACCTTCGAGCAGAACCTGCAGCGCGGCGTCGCCCTGGCGATGGAGGCGGCCGAGAACCAGTCGAGGGTCTACGACGAGGAGCTCGAGAAGGCGCTCGCCGACTGCATCGAGCACGACGAGCTCGAGCCGCTCTTCGAGCCCGTCGTCGACCCCACGGCGGAGGCAGTCATCGGCTACCGCAGCAGCGTCCGCGGGCCCTTCTACTCGCCGCTGCGCCTGCCCGACGTGCTGCTCGACGTGGCCCGACGCTCGGTGCTGCTCGACTCCTACGGCATCGCCGCGCGTGCGACCACGGTGCGGGCGGCGCAGGGCCTCCGGCCCGACGACCTGCTCTTCCTCTCCTGCGCCGCCGTCGAGCTGCCCAACGCCGGCGTCGTCGCCCTCAGCGAGTTCTACTCGCTGAACAAGGCGCTGGTGCCGCAGCACGTCGTCTTCGAGCTCGACGCCGCCGAACTGGTCGTCAACACGGTGTCGCTGATGCGCACGCTGGGCAATCTGCGCGAGCTCGGCTTCCAGCTCGGCCTCTCCGGGCTCGGGGCGCACTTCGCCTCGCTCGAGCTCGTCCGCGAGGCGGCGCCCGACTACCTGATGCTCGACCCGGTGCTCGTCGGCAACGTGACCGACGGCATCACGCCGGTCGAGACCGTGCAGCTCCTGGTGCGCTTCGCCGCCCGCCACGGCGCGCAGTTGATCGCCCCAGGGGTCAAGGAGCCCGCGCAGGCGCAGGCGCTGCACCGCGCCGGCGTCGAGCTGATGAGCGGCGAGCTCTTCGGGCGCGCCGACACGCGCCTGCCCAAGGCGAGCTTCGAGGAGTGACGCTGCCGCGGCGCCGGCCTGCGCCGCCGTCGCACGGCCGTCTCAGGCGCTGAGCCCCGCCGGACTCCGATGCACCCGCGGTGCCTCAGACGCCGGTCGTCCTGCGACCGTCGACCTTCTCAGGCGCTGAGCGCCCCCGCGATCGCGGCGTCATCGGCGGCGGCCACGCCGGTCGCCACCACCACGCGGTTGCGGCCGCGCGCCTTGGCCGCGTAGAGCGCTTCGTCGGCGCGCTCGACGAGCGCCGCTTCGTCCACCGGGTGCTGCGTGGCGCCGGCCACCCCGACCGACACCGTGACGCCGGTCTCCGTGCCGCGACGCAGGTCGATGCCCGTGCGTTCGACCGCGTGTCGCAGGCGCTCGCCCAGCTCGTAGCCCTGCTGCTCGTCGCCGCGGATCAGGACGGCGAACTCCTCGCCGCCGTAGCGCGCCGCGAGGTCGGCGTCGCGCACCGAGGCGCGCAGGAGGGCGCCGACGCTGCGCAGCACGTCGTTGCCGGCCTCGTGACCGTGACGGTCGTTGAAGCGCTTGAAGTGGTCGAGGTCGAGCATCAGGAGGGTGAGCTGCCCGCCGTAGCGGTCCACCTTGCGGGCCTCGTTGTGCAGCGCGTCGACGAAGGTGCCGTAGTTGTAGAGCCCCGTGAGGCGGTCGGTGAGCGACGAGGCGGCGAGCGCGCGTTGCCGGCGGTGGTGGCGCCGCTGGACGGCGCCCAGCAGGAGGCCGGCGGCGAAGAACAGGGCACTGCCGATCAGCGCGTCGCGCACCGCCGCCGGTGACGCGGAGGCAGCGAAGCTGTAGTGGAGCACGAGGACGTTGCCGGACCAGAGCGTGACGATGAGGCCGCCGAGCTCGAAGAAGAAGACGGCGGCCAGCACCAGAGGGAAGACGGCGAGCGGCCACAGGTAGGTCACGCCGGTCAGGGCGACGACGGCGGAGGCGAGGGCGAGCGTCGCCGCGAGCAGGGCCGCCCGGCGGGCCGTGAACCGCGGTTCACGGGCGTCGACGGGGACGGGTGCTCGCTCGGCCATCACGCTCCTTGACTCGTGGCCTCTGTCTACGACGGTGTGTCGGCGAACCCTGCCCGCGGCGGCGATGGGGGCGTCGCCTCCCTCGGGTACAATCCGCAGACATGGCGCGCATCCTCCTGACCAACGACGACGGCATCCACGCCTCCGGCATCGCCGCACTGCGGCGCGCCCTCGAGGGTCTGGGGGACGTCCTGACCATCGCTCCCCGCGCAAACATGAGCGCCGTCGCGCGCGGCATCACCATCGGCCGCCCGTTGCGCCCGCGGCCCGCGAGCTTCGGCGGCGGCTTCCCGGGGCTCGCCCTCGACGGCACGCCGTCCGACTGTGTACGCGTCGGCCTGACCGGCGTCTACGGTCCGCCGCCCGACCTCGTGGTCTCGGGCGTGAACCTCGGCGGCAACATGGGCGTCGACGTCGCCTATTCGGGCACCGTCGCGGCCGCACTCGAAGCCGTCGTGCGCGGCCTCCCGGGGCTGGCCTTCTCGGTCGAGGAGCACGCGCCCGGCTGGCTCGACGAGGCCGTCCCACTGCTGCGGGCGATCGTCGTCCAGGCGCTCGAGCACGGGCTGCCGGCGGCGACCGCGCTCAACGTCAACCTGCCCGACCGCCCACTGGCCGACATCCGCGCGCCGCGGGTCACGCGGCTCGGCGGCGCGAGCTGCCACGACCGCCTGTTGCTGGCGGTCGACGGAGACGGTCACGGTGCCGTCACCGAGTACCCCGTCCCGTGCGACCGGGCCCCGGCCGAGCACTGGGCGGCGACCGACTTCGAGGCCGTCGCCGCCGGGCACGTGAGCATCACCCCGCTGACGTACGAGCTCTTCGCCGAGACCGCGCTCGAGCTGCTCTCGGCGTGGGAGCTCGACCTCGACCTCCTCCGGGCCTGAGGGCGCGGTGAAGGGCTACGACCCCGTCATCTTCGACCTCGACGGCACCGTGGTCGACACGGTGGAGCTCATCCGCGAATCGTTCCGCTACAGCGTGCGCACCGTGCTCGGCCGGGAGTTCCCCGACGAGCACATCCTGGCCGGGGTCGGTCAACCGCTGATGACGCAGATGCGCCGCCTCTCGGCGGAGCACGCACAGGAGCTCTACGACGTCTATCGAGAGTACAACCACCGCCGGCACGACGAGCTCATCCGCGGGTACGACGGCATGCGCGAGCTGCTCGAGGGGCTGCGCGCTTCGAGGCGGCGACTCGGCATCGTCACGTCGAAGAGCCGCGACACGACGCAGATGGCCTTTGCCGCCGTCGGCCTCGGCGAGTACTTCGACGCCGTGGTCACGGCGAGCGACTCCGACGAGCACAAGCCCTCGCCGGTGCCGTTGCGGCTCTGCCTCGAGCGCCTCGGCGGCGCGCGCGCCGCTGCCGGCTCGGGCGGCGGCGAGCCCGACGACGGGGCCGCCGAGGCCCTCGGGCCGATCTACGTCGGCGACAGCCCCGTCGACATCGTCGCGGGGCGGGCGGCAGGCATGGCCACCGTCGCCGTTGACTGGGGCGTCTTCAGCCGCGAGGAGCTGCTCGCGGTCGAGCCCGACTTCTACGTCGCCACGCCGGCCGAACTGCTCACCCTCTGTCTCGACGGCGCGGCTCCGGGCCGGCACGCCGGCGAGGCCGGCGAGGAGACGCCGCCGGTGCGGCGGGCCGGCGAACCCGGCGAAGCAGGCTCACCGGCCTCGTCGGCGTCACCGTCGTCGGCCTCGGCCGAGGGCGCGGCCGGCGACGGGGCCGCGCCGTGAGCACGACCGAAGCCGCGGCCCGCGCCGCCGAGCTGCGCGCGCAGCTCAACCGCCATGCCTACCTCTACTACGTCCTCGACGCGCCCGAGATCGACGACGCCGAGTACGACGAGCTCATGCGCGAGCTTCAGGGGCTCGAGGCGGCACACCCGGAGCTGCGCACGCCCGACTCGCCGACCCGGCGGGTCGGCGGCGAGCCGCTTGAGCGCTTCACCCAGGTGCGTCACCTCGAGCCGCTGCTCTCGCTCGCCAACGCGCGCAACGAGGACGAGCTGCGCGCCTGGGACGCGCGCAACCGGCGGCTGCTCGAGGCGGCGGGGCTCGACGACGACGTGCACTACGTCGTCGAGCCCAAGATCGACGGGCTCGCCATCTCCCTGACCTACCGTGACGGCCTCTTCACCGTCGGCGCGACGCGCGGCAACGGCGTCGTCGGCGAGGACGTGACCGCCAACCTGCGCACCATCGGTTCGCTGCCGCTGCGCCTCTTCGGCGAGGCGCCGCCGCCGGTGGTCGAGGTGCGCGGCGAGGTCTACCTGCCTCTCTCCTCGTTCGCGCGTCTCAACGAGGAGCGCACCGCCCAGGGGCTGCCGACCTTCGCCAACCCGCGCAACGCGGCCGCCGGGTCGATCCGCCAGCTCGACCCCGCCCTCGCCGCCTCGCGGCCGCTCGACCTCTGGTGCTACGGCATCGGCTACCGCGAGGGCCTCGGGCTCGGCGCGCACAGCGAGGCCCTCGGGTGGTTGCGCGCCCAGGGCTTCCGCGTGAATCCGTACATCGCGACGGTGGCCTCGATCGACGCGGCGGCTGAAGCCTGCCGGCGGTGGGAGGAGCGGCGGGCCGAGCTCGACTACGACATCGACGGCGCCGTGGTCAAGGTCGACGCCTATCGCCAGCAGGCGGCCCTCGGCGCGGTCGCCCACGATCCACGCTGGGCGATCGCCTTCAAGTTCGCCCCGACCACGGCGACGACGCGCCTCCTCGAGATCGCCGTCAACGTCGGCCGCACCGGCGTGCTCACGCCGTTCGCCGTGCTCGAGCCGGTCGCCGTCGGCGGCGTGACCGTCGAGCGCGCGACGCTGCACAACGAGGACGACATCCGGCGCAAGGACGTGCGCCCCGGCGACGACGTCATCGTCCAGCGCGCCGGCGACGTCATCCCCCAGGTCGTAGGCCCGGTGACCGGGGGAGAGGTCGAGGTCGGGGGCCGGCGCGTGGCACGCGGCGACTATCGCGCCGGCCTGCCCGAGTGGCGCATGCCGGTGACCTGCCCGTCGTGCGGCGCCGAGGTCGTGCGCGAGACCGGCGAGGTCGCCGTCCGCTGCCCCAACCGCTCCTGCCCGGCGCAGATCGTCGAGAGCATCAAGCACTTCGTCAGCAAGGGCGCCATGGACATCGACGGACTCGGCGAGGAGGCGGTCGCCGCCCTGCACGCCGCCGGGCTCATCGAGAACGTGGCCGACCTCTACGGGCTCTCGCTGGGCCGCCTCGTCGACGTGCCGCTCTTCAGTCGCAAGGCGAAGGGGCCCAGCGGCGAGGAGATCGTCGTGCCCGGCAAGATCGCCGAGAACGTGCTCGCCGCCCTGGAGGCGTCGAAGCAGCAGCCGTTCGCCCGCGTGCTCTTCGCCCTCGGCATGCGTCACGTCGGCTCGGTGACCGCCGAGGCGCTGGCCTCGCACTTCGGCGACATCGACGCCCTGCAGGCGGCCGACGCCGAGGCGCTCGCCGCCGTGCCGGGCATCGGGCCGGTGGTGGCCGAGGCGGTCCGCCAGTACCTCGACGACGAGCGCAACCAGCAGACGCTCGCCGCGCTGCGCGCCCACGGCCTGCGTTTCGCCGAGGAGGCCGCGAGCGGGGGCGAGGCGCGGCCGCTCGAGGGCCGGACCTACGTCCTGACCGGCCGCCTCGAAGCCATGACGCGGGGCGAGGCGCAGGCGCGCCTCGAGGCCCTCGGCGGCCGGGTGGGGAGCTCGGTGACCCGGGCCACCACGGCCGTCGTCGTCGGCGAGGATCCCGGGTCGAAGCTCGAGAAGGCCCGTACCCTGGGGCTCACCGTGCTCGACGAGCCCGCCTTTCTCGACATGCTCGAATCTGCCGGTCGACAAGGCCAAAGCGCGCTCGAAGCTGACTGAATCTATGGTCCGTGCGCAGGCTGTATCGGCTGCGACCTTCACGGGGGTTAACACTTCATTAAGAAGTCCTTCGTGACGCACAGATAGTGTCGCCACGCGCTGCTTCCCCTCTCCGAGAAGCACGCTGCCGGCGTTCGCGCCGGTACCTCCATTTCGGTCCACCCAGGCCCCGGGTGGGCCGAGCCTTAGGGCCGGCGGCTTCGGCCGCCGGCCCGGGCACCCCGCACGTGCGCCCCCTCGCACGTGCACGCCTCGAGATGGCTGCCCGTCGTCACGGCGTCGAAGCCCTCGTGCTCCGAGTCACGGGGCGCCCACGGCCACAACGTCGTGTCGTTCGCCCGCAGGGCGTCGGGGTACCCGCCGCCACAGCTTCGTCCCTGCAGGGCGCCAACTTTGGCCAACCATCGCCCGGTGACAGCCACGTGAGGCCCCGGTAGGCTGGGGCCAGCAGGTCGACGCCCGCCCGGCGCTGGCCGGGCGCCTCCGGCGCCGCCTCGTCCGCCGGGCCCGCGGGCGCGAGATCCGAGTGTGGGGGACTGATGGAGCAGCGCATCCCGACGCGCATGGGCGACGGCTCGTGCGCCTTCATGACCAGGAGCGAGATCCGCGCCGACGTGGTCGCCGGCGTCGAGGCGGCGGTCAAGCGCGCGAAGGTGCCGCCGCTGGGCGACGCCGAGGTCGACCACCTCGTCCACATCTTCGCCTCGACGTCGCGCTTCAGCGCGGTCGACATCGGCGACGAGGTGATCCTCTCCTCCGACGGGGTCGGCAGCCAGGAGGTCGGCTCGCGTCTCGACGACCTTCGTTTCTACGAGCAGGTCGTCTGCACCGACACCGTCGAGCTCTACCACATGGACTACTCCTACAAGCCGGTCAAGGGCGTGCTGCCCTTCGAGCAGGCGACGATGCGCCAGGCGCAGCTCCTGCTCACCCTCCCTTGCCAATACGGGGCGATGCCCGACCTCGGGCTGTACACGCAGCCGGACGGGCCCGTGCCCAACTGGTCGGCGCTGCTGCCCGAAGGGCGCATCGACGAGGCTCGGGAGGCGCAGCGCGAGGCGGTCGACCTCGCCGTCGAGGACATCGTCCACGTCGCCGAGAGCATGTACGCGGCGGGCGCCGACGGCATCAACCTGGACACCGCCGGCGCGGCGGGCGACGCCGACTTCCTCGCCTCGCTGCTCGCCGTCGAGCGCCTGCGCGCCCTGTTCCCGCACTGGGGCATCCAGATCGGCATGGCGAGCGAGTTCGTCCTCGGGATGCACGGCGAGCTCGAGTTCCACGGCACGCGGCTGGCCGGCCTCTGGCCCGAGGCGCAGATGCGCCTCGCCGCGGAGGCCGGCGTCTCCGTCTTCGGGCCGGCCATCAACGTCAACACCGGCAAGTCCGTCGCCTGGAACACGGCGCGTGCGGTGACGATCGTGAAGCCGTGCACAGACGCGGCGACCGTCCCCGTGCACATGAACGTGGGGATGGGCGTCGGCGGCGTGCCGATGCATCCGGTCACGCCGGTCGACGCCGTGTCGCGCGCCTCACGCGCCTGCGTCGACCTCCTGCGCCTCGACGGCTTGTAGATCGGCGCCGGCGACTGCCACAGCCAGGGCATCGCCCACGGCGTGGCCTCGGGCATGGGCGGCGTGCGGACGGCCGGAGACCTGGTCGCCCGCGTGCAGATGACCAGGCGCCTGAGGCTCCCCGAGGCCAAGCGCTACGTCGCGGAGAAGCTGGGCTGCGACGTGTTCGCCCTCTCCGACCCGGTGACGATGCTCGACATCAGGCGCGAGCTCGGTCTCGGCGGGCTCTCCCATCAGGATGTGACGACGGTGGAGGACGCCGTCGCCCTGGGGGCCAAGTTCGCCATCGCCCAGGTGCTCGACGTGCCGATCCCGAGCGTCGAGCAGTTCGCGCGCCTCGTGGGGGACCGCCTGCGGCGCGACTGACGCTTTGGGGCAGGGCGGCGGCGCCGGGGCCCGCCGCCGCCCGCGTTCACCGCCCATCGATGTACACTGACCGGGCTGCCGGCCGGCGTAGCTCAGCTGGAAGAGCAGCCGCCTTGTAAGCGGCAGGTCGACGGTTCGAGTCCGTCCGCCGGCTCCAGCCTCCCGCCGGCTCCAGCCTCCCGGGTGCTCGGTGCCCTTCTCCTCGTCTCGCCCCGCACTCCCGCCGCCGGCGCATGCCGTCGCACGCCCGGACACCGGGGCAAACGGCACCGTCGTTCGGGGGCCGAAGGGTCGGGAATGGTGCAGAAGTGCCGCGGAGAGGAGCAGCGGCGTCCACACGACACCTGGGGGTGCGCCATGCCGAAGTACGTCATGCTCATGAAGCTCACCGCGAAGGGGCTCGCCGAGCTCAAGGACGCGCCGGCGCGCATGCAGCAGGGGATCAAGATGGCCGAGGCGGCCGGCGCCAAGGTGGAGAGCTTGCACGTGACCATGGGGCCCTACGACTACATCGCGATCGCCGATGGCCCCAGCGACGAAGCCGCGGCGGTGGTCGCCATGGGTCTCGGCATGCAGGGCCACGTGACGACGCAGACGCTGCGCGCGTTCACGCCCGAGGAGTTCGCCGGGCTCGTCGGCAAGCTCGGCTGAGGAGTCGCGGGGGCGGTGGGGTCGGGGGGCG
>DATHSP010000282.1:0-4370 GCA_035464075.1 Thermoleophilia bacterium
GGCCGCCCCGGCCGGCGTCCCTCTCGTCCTCGGGGCGGACGTCGTCGCCGCCGAGCCGCGCGGCCCGCGCCTCCCAGTAGCGCCCGGGCGAGAGGTGAGGCACCAGAGCGCCGTCGTGGATCTCGAGGACCCGGGTGCCGACGCGGTCGATGAGGTGGCGGTCGTGGGTGACCAGCACGAGCGTGCCGGTGTACTCGACGAGCGCCGCGGCGAGGGCGTCGACGGACTCCATGTCGAGGTGGTTGGTGGGCTCGTCGAGGAGGAGGAAGTTGGCGTCGCCGACGAGCAGGCGCAGCAGGCGGAGGCGGCTGCGCTCGCCGCCGGAGAGCGCGGCGACCGGCTTGTCGACCTCGTCGGCGGTGAACATGAAGCGGCCGAGCAGGCTGCGCGCACGCTGCTCGTCGTGGCCGGTGAGGGGTAGCACGGTCTCGAGCACGGTGGCCGCTTCGTCGAGCTCACGGCCCTGCTGCGAGAAGTACGCGGGGCGGACGTTGTGGCCCAGGTGGGCGCCGCCGTCGGGCAGGCTGCGCAGGCCGGCGATGGTCTCGACCAGCGTGGTCTTGCCGGAGCCGTTGGGGCCGACGAGGGCGAGGCGCTCGCCGCGCTCGACGACGACGTCGATGTCGCCCACCAGGGTGACCGGGCCGCCGGCCTCGTCGGCGGAACCGACGCGGAGGGCCGGCGCCTTGACCTCGAGCACGAGCCGGGCCGAAGGGCGCGGCTGCGGCAGGCCGAGCCTGAAGCGCGCCTGCTTCTTGGGCGGCGCCTTCAGGTCCCTGCGGATGCGCTCCATCTGGGTCAGCTTGGCCTTCGCCTGCTTGGCCTTGTTCTTCTTGGCGTGGAAGCGCTCGTAGTAGCGCTGCAGCTGGGCGATCTTCTCGAGGTCCTCGTCGTAGCGGCGCCGCAGCAGGTCCATGCGCGCCTCGTACTCGTGCATGTAGGTGGCGAAATCGGTGGCCATGGCGTCGACCTGCTCGTGCTCGAGCGAGAGCACGCGGCGGCCGACGCGCTCGAGCAGGCGGCGGTCGTGGGTCACGAGGAGGAACGCGCGTGGCGACTCGGCGAGGAACCGCTCGAGCCACTCGACGGAGTCGATGTCGAGGTGGTTGGTGGGCTCGTCGAGCAGCAGGAGGTCGGCGTCAGCGAGCAGCGCCCGCGCCAAAGTGACGCGGGTGAGCTCGCCGCCGGAGAGCGAGAGCAGCCGGCGCTCGAGCATGTCCTCGGGCAGGCCGAGGCCCTCGAGGACGCCGCTGAGCCGGCTGCGGTAGTCGTACCCTCCGGCCGCCTCGAAGCGCCGCTGCAGCTGCTGGTAGTCGCGCATCGCGTCGCGCAACTCGGCGTGGTGCTCGCCGAGGCCGGCGAGGCGCTCCTCGGCGGCGCGCAGCGCCGACTCGAGCTCGACGGTCTCGCCGAAGGCCTCGACGAGGTAGTCGATGACCGGCCGGTCGCGCTCGAGCTCCGGTGTCTGCTCGTGCAGCCAGAGCCGCCGCCCGCGGGCCCGGGCGACGAGGCCGGCGTCGGGCTCGTCGGTGCCGGCGATGATGCGCAGGAGCGTCGTCTTGCCACTGCCGTTGCGGCCCACGAGCACGGCGTGGTCGCGCGCGTCCAGGGCGAAGCTGACGCCGGTGAAGAGGCGGCGCCCGGCGAAGCCCTTCTCGACGTTCTGGAGGCTGACGATGCTCATGGCGGCAGGGTCGTGGGACGGGGGTGTCGGGAGCGGGAGGATACCACCGCACCGCGAGCGTCACCAGCCGGCGACCGCGCTTGCGGCGGACCGGTGGTAGGCTGCCGCCGAACGCGTGAGGAGGCAGACGTGGCGGTCGCGGGCGTGGTGTTCGACATGGACGGGGTGCTGCTCGACTCGGAGCCCCTGTGGCACGAGGTGCGGCGCGGCTTCGTCGCCGAACACGGCGGCGCGTGGGGCGAAGATGACCAGCGCGCCGTCATGGGGGACAACTCGCGGCAGTGGGCGGAGTACATCCGGCGGCGCTTCGCGGTCCCCCTGGGTGAGGAGGCGATCATCGCCGAGGTGGCGCGCCGCCTGCGGGCCCTGTATTCCGCCGGCGACCCGCCGGTCCTGCCGGGGGCGCCCGAGGCCGTGGCGGCGCTCGCGGAGCGCTGGCCGCTGGCGGTCGCTTCCTCGTCGCCGCCCGAGGTCATCATCGCGGCCCTCGGGGCGGCGGGGCTCGACGCGCATTTCGGCGTGCGGGTGTCGTCGGACGACGTGGCCGTCGGCAAGCCGGCTCCCGACGTCTACCTCGAGGCCTGCCGGCGGCTCGGGGTGACGCCGGCCGCCGCGGTCGCGATCGAGGACTCCGCCAACGGGCTGCGCGCCGCGGCCGCCGCCGGCCTCGTCGTGGTCGCGGTGCCGAGCCCGGCGTTCGCGCCCGGCGCCGAGGCGCTGGCCGGCGCCGATGTGGTCCTCGAGAGCCTGGACGAGCTCACGCCCGACCTCGTCGAGGGGCTCGCGTGATCCTCAACGCCGAGACGACCGTGCACGACCTGCTCGCCGGCTGTCCCGAGCTGCGCCCGCACATCGAGGCGCTGCTCCCTCACGGCGATCCGGACATCGGTGCCGCCGGCGTCGCCAAGCGGCACCGGCTCACGACCATCGCCGATGTGGCGCGCGGCGCGAACCTGACCCACCACGAGCTGCTGCGTGACCTGCACGCCGAGGCGGCACGTCTCGGCGTCGCGGGCAGGGTGGCGGGCGCCGGCGCGTCGTCGCTCGAGGAGGCCGACGATCTGGAGGCGTTCGTCGAGCAACTCGAGCAGGGTCGCGACCTGCTCGAAGTGGCTGCCGTCGTCCGCCGGGTCGGCGTCGGCGCACACCGCGGAGTCTCAGGGCACGGCCTCGCGACGTGGCGGGGACCGGTCGCGTCGCGACCGGTCTCGACCGCCGGACCGGACGCCTCACCCGGGCCGCATCCCGGGGCGTCGTGTGAAGCCGGAGGGGCCTCGGAGACCGAGCCCGGCCACCCGCTCGACACCCTGCGGCGCGAGATCGAGGCTGCGGAGCAGGTGCTGCGGATGCTGCGCTCCGCGGTCGAGGCGATGGAGCGCGAGCCGGCGGAGTGGGCCCGGGTACGGCCCCTCGTCTTCAGGTTGCTCGATCTGCTGGAGGGTCTCGAGCGGCACTACCGCCGGGCCGTCGAACTGGTCTGCCCGCACCTGCGCCGGCACGGGCGCGGTGAGCTCGGCGGGCTGCTCTTCGCGGCGCAGGGCGACGTGATGCGGCTGCTGGCCGAGGTGCGCCGCGACGTGGACGAGGGCGAGTCCGAGGCGGCTACCGTTGCCTGCCGGCGCCTCCTCGAGGCGGCGACGGAGTCGTTGCGGCAGGAGGAGTACCTCCTGCTGCCCGTGGCCGAGGCGACGCTCGGGGAGGAGGAGTGGCGCGAGGTGAGGCGCGGGGAGGCGACGATCGGCTGGGCGCTGATCGACGCACCGCCACCGTGGCCGGCGCGCCCCTGAGGGGCGTCCGCCGGCCGCGGTGGCGGTGCGTCCCGGCCGACCGTGAAGCGCCCCGGCCGGACGGCCGAGCCCTTTGCCCGGCCGCTGAAGCGCCCCGGCCGTACGGCCGAGCCTTTCGGCCGATCGCTTCTTCCGCCCCGTCGGGGCCGAGCGCGGCCCATCGCCGTCTCCCGAGCGCGGCCGATCGCCGTCTCTTCAGAGCGCGGCCGCGCGCGAGAGGCGGCGGGCGAGCTCCGCGTAGTAGTCGCGGACGCCCTCCTCCTCTTCCTCCTCCTCGATCGAGTCGAAGGCCTGCCGCAGCTCCTCGACGTCGCCGCTCGTGAGGTAGCGCTGGGCCAGCGGGTAGACGACGTCCTCCTCCTTCTCGATGTGGCCGTCGACGAGGGCCACGTAGGTGCGCAGGTTGTGCACCAGCGGGTCGATCGCCGCCGGTTCACCCTGCCGGAGGAGCGGCAGCCAGTCGGCCGCCGAGTCGAGGATGACGCGCATCTCCTCGTGCTCCTTCAGCAGCTCGTCCAGCGGCCAGGTCTCCCAGCTCATGCCGCGGCGGTGGAGCATGCAGAAGAGGAGATCCTCTTCTTTGGGGTCGTGGCAGGCGTCGGCGAAGTAGCGGAAGAATTCGATGAGTCGCTCGAGCTCGGTGGCGTCGGCGGCCCGCGTCATCGCGATCTGGTCGAGGTCGCGCGAGGCGGCGTCGAGGACGAGCCTGACCATGGAGTGCTCCCGACGGAGGACCTCGATCGGCTCCATGACTCCCCCCTTTCGAGCACGCTGCAACTCCCCTTCGCGGGGGTCACTTGGATTCTACCCCTCGACGAAACGGCGCACCAGTACCGGTTTCGTACTCCATTATGGAGTGTGAATACCGGCAGATGGTGGGGCGGGGCGGGGGGGGGGGG
>DATHSP010000283.1:0-2171 GCA_035464075.1 Thermoleophilia bacterium
CCCCCCCCCCCCCCCGACTCGAAGCTCTCCAGCCGCGCGCCGGCCGGCGGCGTCGTGTCGAACACCCCGGCGGCCGGCGGCTCGTCGATCCGGAGCTCCTCGACCCGGTACTCGACGCCGTCCACGCCCTCCACGCCGTTCAGGCTGTACCAGACGACCAGCCCGGTGTCCCGGTCGACGATGAGGTCCTTCAGCCACGAGCCGCTGCGCCACGAGGCGCGCCACGCCTCCCTGCCCTGGTAGAGGACCGGCTTGATGCCGATCGTCTCGTCGTCGTCCTCGACGGCCGAACGCACGATGGCGGCGTCGCCCTGGAAGTCCACGGGTGTGGGGCCGCCGACCCGCCAGCGCGGCGGCCACCGGTCGGTGACGAGGGTGGCGCGCGGCCGCCCCTCGGTCGGCTCGAGCACGTGCAGCTCCTCGCGCCCCACGGCGTCGTACGTCCAGCAGTGATCGCCGGCGCGCTCGAAGCGCAGGCCGTCGTTCGTGACCACTGCCTTGACCGTCGCACTGCCGTCTCCGGAGAGCACGAAGGACCCGCTCGTGGTGGTGCTCACCGCGGTGCCGTCGCGCACCTGCTGCTCGGTGTAGACGAACCGACCGGAGGCGCTCGCGAGGGCCGGCGTCGTCACCGACGGCGGCGGCTTGAGGACGAAGGCGTAGAAGACGACGAAGAGGATGGCGAGCGCGGTCAGGGTGACGGCGAAGCCGGCCGGGGTGCGGCGCACGCGCGCGGTCCGGATCTGCTCGCTGGTGCGTTGCTCGCGGTCCTTCGGGGGGAGCATGGCCATGGTGTCAGATCCCCTCGCCGTCGAGCCCGCGCTCGTCGCCCTGCTCGTCCCCGCGCTCGTCCTCGTCCCCGCCGCGCCCGGGCCGATCCTCTTCATCCTCTTCCGCCCGACCGCCGGGCCGCTCGACGTGGCTGCCTTCGCCCTCGTCGCGGTCACCTCCGCCCGCGCCCCACGACCAGACGAAGAACAACGGCAGCAAGAAGAAGACGAAGCCGAACCGCCACGAGACGAACAGGGTGACGAGGGCCACCGTCACACCGGCGAGCAGGAGGATGAGGTTGCGCGACCGCATCACGTCACCCGCACGGTGGCGTCAACGCCGCCCTGCGCGGGCCGCGCGCTCGTGGACCGTCCGGCGGCGGAAGGGACGCAGCAGGGCATCGCCGACCAGGGGCACCACGATGGGCAGCGCGCGGACGAGGACGAGGACGGTGAGGGCGAGGGCGACGGTGATCGCTCCCATGATGGCGAGGACGTTCCCGATCGCCAGCATGAAGGCGCAGAGGCCGCCGACACCGAGGTAGACGAGAGGGACCCCCCACTCCGGCATGTGGCCGAAGGCGGACTCCGAGAGGCGGACCGCGACCGCGACGAGGACGCCGAGGATCACGTACGTCGCGGCCAAGCCGAGGGCGAAGGCGGTCACGGCTCGAGGGGGTCGCAGTCGAGCGTCCAGTCGTCGGTCGGCGTCGTGTGCAGCGAGAGGCGACAGGAGGTCCGGTCGGCGGCGACCTCGTAGCTGAAGTCGCCGACCGCGTCCGACTGGATCATGGGACCGTGGTTCCAGGGGTTGCTCGGCCACAGCGCGTCGTCTCGCAGTGCCCCGACGCCGCCTTCGCGCGACACCTGGGAGGCGGGAGGGTAGAGGCCGTCGTGCCGCCGCGCCCACTCGATGACGTACTGGCGGATCAGCGAGAGCCCTTCCTGCTCGCGGTGCCGGTAGGCGGTCAGGCCGGTGTGGGGCATGGCGCCGCGGACCTCGAAGTCGCCGTCCGGGAGGTGGCCGACCAGACGATAGCTCCTGCGGTCGGCCGCCACGGTGTAGGTGTAGCGGCCGGGCGTCGTGCCGCGACGCAGGGCTTCGCCGGTCCAGGGGTCGTCGGGCCAGAGGCGGGCGCGGAGCGCGCCGCCTTCGCGCACGTCCTTGACCTTGGGGTACTCGAAGTAGTGTTCGAGGGCGTGGGTCTCGATGTAGCCCTGCAGGAGCAGCACGCGCTCCATCATCAGCTGCTCCTCGGTCACGCCGGCCGGCGTCGTGGGGCTGGGGCCGGGTTCAGCGCCCGACTGCCCGGCGGCGCCCCCCGGGCTCGACGTGGCGCCCGGGCTCGACGCGGCGCTGCCGGCGGTGCCCGGGTCACCATCGGCGGTGCCCGGCTCGTC
>DATHSP010000284.1:0-3469 GCA_035464075.1 Thermoleophilia bacterium
GCGCGGCCGCCGTGGTCGCCCGCATCTAGCGTCTCGGCAGTGAGGCCGACCGCGCCGGTATGGCGCGCTACGGGATCAACGTCGAGCGCGCCGCCGGTGTGTCCATCTGCGAGCTGCGCCGCATCGCCAGGGAGTTGGGGCACGACCACGAGCTGGCCCTGGCGCTGTGGGCGACGGGGCTGCACGAGGCGCGCCACCTGGCGAGCATGGTCGATGATCCCGCCCTGGTCGACGAGGCCCAGATGGAGGAGTGGGTGCGCGCCTTCGACTCGTGGGACCTCTGCGACCAGACGACTTCGAACCTCTTCGACAAGACGCCCCTCGCCTACATCAAGGCGCGCGAATGGTGCGGGCGCGAGCCCGAGTTCGAGAAGCGCGCCGGCTTCGCCACCATCGCCGCGCTGGCCGCGCAGGACAAGACGGCGGCGGACGAGCCCTTTCTCGAGTTCCTCGAGCCCATCCGCCGCGAGGCGGGCGACGGGCGCAACTACGTGAAGAAGGCGGTCAGCTGGGCGCTGCGCACCATCGGCAAGCGCGACCTCGCCCTCAACGCCGCCGCCGTGGCCTGCGCCGAGGCGATCCTCGGCGACGCCGAAACGGGGGGAGAGGGCGCGCGGAGTGCGCGCTGGGTGGCGCGAGACGCCCTGCGCGAGCTCAGGTCGGAGAAGGTACGTCGCCGCCTGGAGGCGCGCGGTCTCTGACGCCCGCCGTGCCGGCGCCCTGCTTGCTACCCCCGGGACGCGGCCATACTATGGTCGCCACCCTGCGTCACGATCGGGGCCGACGAAAGGGGACGCGTGGAGGGCAGCACGCGCACGCAGCGCAGCGCCAGGTTCGTGGCCGCCGCCCGCCGGCACCCGCAGGTGGTCCGGCGCCTCGAGTGGCTGCAGCGACACCCTGCCGCGGTCGCCGCGGTCGCGGCGGCGGGCATCGCCTTCGTCGTCTACCTCGATCTGCGCGTCGAAGGGCTGGTGTGGGCCGGCTTCTACCTCGTGCCGCTGACGCTTCTCGCCGTCTCGATGCGCCCGCGCGTCGTCGGCGTGGCCGCCGTGGTGTGCCTCGGGCTGACGCTCGGGGTCATGTTCGCGCAAGACATGCTCAACGTCGACACCGCGCTGGTGCTCGTCTACGGCGTCCTGGCCGGCGGCGCCCTCGTCATGCTCTCGTACCTGCTCGAGCGGGTCTCGCTCTACTCCAGCTACGCCATCGTCCGTGCCCAGATGGCCGAGGCCACGGCCGATATCATCGGCTGGGCGCACGACCGCGACGACCTCGACGAGATGCTCGAGTACGCGCTGGAGCGCCTCGGCGAGCAGGTCGACGCCGTGTCCGGCGTGCTCCTCCTGCGCGAGGACGGGGCCTTCGCCGGGGCGGCCGGGTTCGGCCTGGGCCGCGACGCGCGCGCCGTCCGCGTCGCGGCTCAGGCCCTGCCGGCCGCCCCCGAGGCTCTCGCCGCCGACCGGGCGGTGGTGCGCGACGCCACCCTCGCCGGGGACGCCTTCGCCGGGGAGCTGGCCGGGTTCATGTCGCTCGAGCGCGCCCTGGTCCTGCCGCTCAAGGCGCTCGACAAGGACGTGGGCGTCGTCGTGCTCACCCGGCCGCGCGAGCGTGGCGACTACCGCGAGGAGCAGATCCTCTTCGCCGAGGCGGTGGCGAGCGACGTCGCCGTGGCGGTCGAGAACGCGGGCCTGATGATCGAGCTGAGCGGCCGGCGACGCGCTCTCGAGCTCGTGCGCGACGCGAGCCTCGACTTCGCTCAGGCGGTCGAGACCAGTGAGATCCACGAGGCGGTCGTCATGCGCCTGCTCACGGCGCTCGACATGGACGCCTGCGACATCTACGACGTCGATGTGGAGCACGCCGAGCTCCGCCTTCTCGTCAACTACGGGGCGTCGGCCTTCGACGAGCCGGAGTCCGGCGAGCCCGTGTACTCGTTCGAGCAGTTCGCCTCGAGCGCGGCTGCCGTGCACTCGCGCGGCCCGATCGTCATCACCTCGGCCGACGACCCCCGACTGAGCGAGGTGGAGCGTGCCTACTTCCTCCGCAACGGGCACAAGACCCAGCTCAGTATCTCGCTGCGCATCCGCGACCGCGTCATCGGCCTCGTGGAGCTCTTCGACAACGAGGAGACGAGGGCGCTGGGGACCGAGGAGCTGGACCTGGCGCGTACGATCTGCCGGTTCGCTGCTCTGGCGCTCGACAAGGCGCGCCTGTACGACGAGCAGCGCGCCACCGCTCGGCGTCTCGACCGTCAGACGGTGCAGCTCACCCAGCTGCAGGCGTTCTCTCTCGAGCTGAGCCGGAGCCTCGACACGGCGGTGCCCGAGTCGATCATGACCGAAGTGGGCGAGGCCGTCGTCGAGCTCGTCGGGGTGCGCGCCGCGGCCATCGTGTCGTGTGAGGCCGACGTCGTCGGCGTGCGCAAGATGGTGACGAGCCACGACGTCGACCCGGCGGCGCTCGAGGCCGACCTGCTGGGGCCGCGGCGACCGCTGCTGACGCCGCCCACGGACCCCTTCCTGTCGGCCCCCGACATCGCCTCGTCCCGGCCGGTCGACCGCGACGGGCTCCTCATCGCCCCCATCGAGAGCGACGCGCCGGTCAACGCCTCCCTGCTGGTCGCCGTCGACAAGCTCGACGGCCCGTTCACGGCGACTGACGGGTTGCTGCTCTCGACCCTGGCGGCGCAGCTGGGCTCGAGCCTGCACAACGCAATCGCCTACCAGCGCGAGCACGCCATCGCCGAGACGTTCCAGACCGCCCTGCTCATGGACCCGCCCGTCATACCCGGCATCGAGGTCGGGGTCTGCTACCGGGCGGCCACCGACGCGGCCCGCGTCGGCGGCGACTTCTACGACCTCGTCTCGCTCGGGCCCGGGCGCCTCATGGTGATGGTCGGCGACGTCTGCGGCAAGGGGCTGCCGGCAGCGGCGCAGTCGGCCGTGGTCCGCTACATGGTGCGCGCCTACGCCGCCGACGGGTCGCCCGGCGAGGCGCTGTCGCGCCTCAACTCGACGCTGCTCACGCAATCACCGTCGCAACCGTTCGTGACCCTGGTCCTCGCGTACGTGGACGTTGCCCGGCACCTGATCGAGTACGCCAGCGCGGGCCACCCGCGCCCCCTGGTCCTCGCCGGGCGTGACGAGTTCCCGGTCCCGACCGAGGGCGACCTCCCCGCCGGGGTGCAGCGCGGCGTGGTCTACACGACCAACCGCGTGGTGCTGCCCGACGACTCGTCCATCCTCATGTACACGGACGGGCTGAGCGACGCGCGCCGGGGGCGCGAGCTCTTCACGGAGAGGCGTCTGCGCAGGACCCTGGCGGCGCACCACGACCTGCCGGCGCAGGAGCTGGCCGACGCCATGCTGGGGACGGTCGCCGACTTCGCCGACGGGGTGCTCGACGACGACAGCGCGATCGTGGTCGTGAAGTTGCCCTGAGGCGTAGAGGCGCGGGCGGGGGGGGGGGG
>DATHSP010000285.1:0-11050 GCA_035464075.1 Thermoleophilia bacterium
CATGGCGCGCGAGGCGGCGGCGGTGAGCTCCGCCGCCTCGCGCGCCGCCGGCTCCATCTCGCCCTCGTCGATGATCCCGTTCTTGAGCGCGCTCGCCAGCACCCCGATGCCGAGCCGCTTGGTCAGCACGAGGCGGTCGCCGGGCTGGGCGCCGGCGTTGTAGACGATCTCGTCCGGCCTCGCCAGACCGGACACCGCGAGCCCGTACTTGGGCTCCTTGTCGTCGATCGTGTGCCCGCCGGCGAGCTCGGCGCCCGCCTCGACGACCTTCTCGGCGCCGCCGCGCAGCACCTCTGCCAGCAGGTCCATGCCGAGCGACACCGGCCAGGCGACGAGGTTCATCGCCGTCAGCGGCCGCGCGCCCATCGCGTAGATGTCGGAGAGCGCGTTGGCGGCGGCGATCTGCCCGAACCAGTACGCGTCGTCGACGATGGGCGTGAAGAAGTCGACCGTCTGCACCAGGCAGAGGTCGTCGGCCAGGGGCGTCACCGCGGCGTCATCCCTGGTCTCGAGGAGCCGCGCGAACGTCTCAGACGAGCGCGGCAGCCTGTCGAGCACGGCCTGCAGGTCGCACGGACCCAGCTTGGCCGCTCAACCGCTCTTGGCCGCGTACTGTGTCAGGCGGATCTTGTCGGTCATGCGGCAAGCTTACCGCAGGGCGACACCGATGCAGCGGACGGCGCGCCGGCGGCTCCGGGCGCGAGGGCCGGCGACGTCAGCTGATGGTAAGGTAGGGTGGCGTGAGCCCTGCGGACCGCAAGAGACCAGCCCGCTCAGCCGCGCGCCGGCGGCAGATCGCCCGCCGGCGGCGTGTCGCGCTCGCGGTCATCCTCCTCGTCCTCGTCGTCGTCATCGCGGTGGTGCTCGTGCGCGCCTGCGGTGGCGCAGCCGGCGGGGGCGGCGGCGAGCAGGGTGACGGTGCGGCGAGCGGGGCCACGGCGGCGAGCGGCCACGGCATCGTCCCCTACGCGCCCGTCGACTACCCGGCGCGCGACGGCGAGGGCGTCAAGATCGCCACCTTCCTCGGCGACGCGACGCGCCGCTTCTACGGGCGCGGGCCGGCGCCGACTTCACTCGACGTCGTCTGGCGCACCGAGATCGGCAGTGGCTGGACCTCGGGCAAGGAGGAGGACGACCCGCCGAGTGTCTGGGCGGGCTCGGGCTGGACCGGTCAGCCCGCCCTCGTCCGTCAGGGCGGCCGTCTCGTCCTTCTCGTCCCCGGCTACGACCACGCCCTTCACAAGCTCGACGCGAGCGACGGCCGGCGACTGTGGCGGCGCGAGTACGACGACATCCTCAAGAGCTCGCCGAGCGTCTTCGAGAACCCCGCCGCCACGGGTGCCGGCGACCGTTACATCGTCTGCGCCGGCTCGCGGCGCGGCTACCCGATGGAGCTCGACGACCCCGACATCGCCCCGTACCGCGCCTTCACCCTGGGCAAGGGCGAGGAGCTCTGGCGGCTGCCCGTGCCGCAGACGGCGGCCTACTCCCGAGACTGCGACGGCAGCGGCCTCTACCTCGACGGGCGCCTCTACATCGGCGTCGAGAGCGGCTGGATGTACGCCCTCGACCCGCTGGCGACGGAGCCGTGGGGCGAGTACCGCCGGCCGGCGGTACTCGCCGAGCGGCTCCTCCTCGGCGACGGCGGCGACGACCGTCACGCCGACGACCTCGCCCTCGAGGCCTCGCCGGCCCTGCTCGGCGACCGGCTCTACATCGCCTCGGGCGCCGGTCACGTCTACGGCCTCACCCTCGACACCCTCGAGGTCGTCTACGACCGCCGCATCGGCAGCGACATGAACGGCACGACGGTGCCGACGGCGAGCGGCAAGCTCCTTGTGCCCGTCGAGAAGCAGTACATCGACGGGAAGGGCGGGATGATGCTCATCGACCCGGCCAAGCCGGCCGACGCCGACCCGGAGTGGTACTTCCCCACGGGCAACGGGAAGCTGGGCGACTGGCGCGGCGGCGTCATCGGCTCGGCGTCGGTCAACGACGCCGCCAACGCCGACGGCCGCCACCCCGCGCTGGCCGCCTTCTCGGCGATCGACGGCAACCTGTACGTCGTGGCCCAGGACGGGCTTGCCGACGAAGAGGTCGAAGGGCCCAACGGCGAGACGGGTCTGGCGACCCCGCGACTCGTGTTCAGCGACCACATCGGCGGCAGCATCTCCACGCCGATCATCGTCGGCGACAGCATCGTGGCGGCGGGGTACGACGAGACGGTCCACCTCTACCGGATCACGTACCGCAAGGCACGCGAAGGCGACGACGGCGCCCTGCCCAGTCGCACCGGCGGCTGGTGGACGGTCGCCATCCGCGAGACCGCCCGTCAGAATATCGGCGCCTCGATCGAGTCGACGCCGATACTATGGGACGGGCGGGTCTACGTCGGCGCCCGCGACGGCTACTTCTACTGTCTGGGGGGACGATGACAGCCGGACACGACCGGGAGACGGGGCCGCGGCGCATGCCGCGCGCCAGACTCACCCCCGTCACGCTCGCCGCCTTGCTCGCCGCCCTGCTCGTCGCCGCCGTGGGCGGCTCGTCGGTGCCCGCCGTCGACGCACCGGTCTCGCCCTTCGTCCTGGCCCCCCTCATCGGACCCTGGGAGCAGTACGGCTACGCGCCGGACTACGTGCGCAACGTCCCCGCCTTCGACTCGGAGGGCCGCGCGTTCATCCGCAGCCGCACCTCGAACACGCACCACACCTCGTACGTGCACACCCTGGAGGACGGCGAGTGGACGCGCTTCGACTTCTCCGCCGCCCTGCGCGCCGCCTTCCCGGACTACGTACGCACGGTGGGCGCCGGCAGCATCCGCAACGACCGCGTGATCTTCGACAGCCGCGACCGCGCGTACAACCCCCTGCGCGTCAGGCTCGAGGACGGCAGCGAGCGCAACGTCCTCATGGTGTCGTGGGACCACTGCCGTACGTGGAAGGTCTTCCCCCTGCCGGACGGCTGGTTCGCGACCGAGCAGTCGGTGGGTCACAACGAGCTCGACGGGCCGCCGTTCCTCGCTTTCTGGGAGCCGTCCGGGCTCCCCGCGGTCAGGGGCGGCCAGCGCAACTCCCTCTGGGTCACGCAGCCGCGGCTCGAGGGCGCGGAGCTCGTCGTGCCGCCGCCGACCCACGTGACCGACGAGTGCCTCGGCCTCAACAAGGACTCCGGCGGCTCCTCGTTCGCCGTCACCCACGGCGACACCACCTTCTTCGTCTGGCCGGAGGCCTCGCCGGCCGGCTCACCCGGCGTGCCGACCTACGTCGCCACCTACGACCACGCCACCGGAGCCGTCGGTGCCAGGCGACTCGTCGCGGTGACGGCGCCGGCCAACGACATCCACAACAAGCCCGGCATCTGCATCGACGGCGACGGACACCTCCACGTCGCCGCCGGCTCGCACGGCCGCCCGGTGCTGTACACGCGCTCGCTCTCGCCCCTCAGCATCGACGCGGGGTGGAGTGCCGCACAGCGGCTGCCGGCCGACCCGGCGCTCGCCCCGTACGCCCCGGTCGACGAACCGCGCCAGACCTACAACGCCTTCGTCTGCGACTCGACGGACACGCTGCACCTCGTGACGCGCCAGTTCCGCGAGTGGACCGGGGAGGACGGCGTCGTGCGGACCTACGGCGGGCTGATCCACCACAGCCTGCCGAAGGGCGGCGTGTGGAGCTACCCGCACCTGATCGTGATCGGCGCCGACACCGGCTACAGCATCTACTACCACAAGCTCGGTCTGGACCACCGCGACCGCCTCTTCCTGTCGCTCAGCTACGCGGGCGGCCAGGAGTACTACGAGGCCAAGTCACGGGCCATCGGGTTGCGCGTGCTCGGCCGCAGCGAGCTCCTGCTGGGCAAGTACCGGCGCCGGCTCCTGCTCGTCTCCGAGGACACCGGTCTCACGTGGCGGCTCGCCGAGACGGCCGACCTGGCCGCGCCGGGTCAGCTCCTGCGCGCGGAGTCGGACGCCGACCGGCTCGCCGACGTGCCGCCGCCCACTGACGTGCCGCCGCGGTGGACGTGGACCAGCCCGCGGCCGCAGGGCAACCAGTTCACCGCCCTGGCCCTGCCCGACGGCGTGAACGGCTGGGCCGTCGGCGCCTACGGCACCATCCGGCGCACCAACGACGGCGGCCGCACCTGGCGTCGCCAGAGCTCGGGCACGACGCGTCCGATCTACGGACTGACGGCGCCCAACGCGCGGACGGCGTGGACGGTCGGCGAGGATGGCCTCATCCTGCGCACGACCGACGCGGGGCGGACGTGGCGCACGCAGGATTCGCGAGCGACCAAGACCTTCTTCGCCGCCACGTCCGTCTCGGGCTCGACCGGGTGGGCCGTCGGCGAGCGCGGCGTGGTGCGGATGACCACCGACGGAGGCCGCACCTGGCGCACCGGGTACTCGAAGTCGGCGCAGGCGTTCTTCGCCGTGGACTTCGTCGACGCGGCGCGCGGCTGGGTCGTGGGCGACAGCGGCAAGATCATGCGCACCCTGGACGGAGGACGCACCTGGAAGGGACAGACGTCGCCGTCGAGCCACGCGCTGTACGGCGTCTCGTTCCGCGACCGCCTGCGCGGGGTCGCGGTGGGCGCCGGCGGGGTCATCGTCCGCACCGTCGACGGCGGCGCCACCTGGCGCCGCATGGCCAGCCCGGTGACGACGAGGCTGAGCGGTGTCGAACTCCGGCCGACCGGCGTCGGCTTCGCCGCCGGCGACGGCGGGGTCGTACTGCGGACGCTCGACGGCGGACGCACCTGGTCGCGCAAGCAGCTGCCGGCACAGACCGTCTGCGGCGCCCTCGACGCCTACAGCGCCAGCAGGGTGTGGGTCGGCGGCGCCGGCGGCGTCGTCTGCCGCACCATCGATGGCGGACGCAGCTGGAAGCGCCTCACCGGCGGCCAGTGGCGCTCCCTCGGCGATCTCGCCCGGCGCGGCACCGACCTGTGGACGACTGCCGGCGACCGCCTGCTGCGCAGCGCCGACGGCGGCGCCTCGTGGTCGACGGCGACCGTCGTGGACGGCGCCTCCCTGAGTGCCCTGGCGTTCGCGGAGACCGACGCGTGGGCCGTCGGCGACCGCGGCCTCGTGCTGCGCAGCGCCGACGGCGGCCTGACGTGGACGTCGCTGCCGCCGCCGACGGACCAGCACCTGCGCTCGGTGGCCGCGCCGGCGGCGGGCGTCGCCTGGGTCGCCGGCGCCGACTCCACCCTGCTCACCACGGACGACGGCGGCGCGAGCTGGCGCCGGCCGCTCGCGCCGCCCGACGACCTCTACTGCGTCGAGTTCCTCGACACGCAGCGCGGATGGGCCGGCGGCGGCGGGCCATACGGCGAGGGCGAGGCCGTCGTCTGGCGTACGACGGACGGCGGCAGCTCCTGGGAGAACGCCTCGCTGCCCAGCTGGGGCCGCGTGCGCGACCTCGAGTTCGTGGACGCGACCAACGGCTGGGCCGTGACCGAGGACTGGGGCGTGGACGGCGACTACCCGCAGGGCGCCGTACTGGGCACCCGCGACGGCGGCATCACCTGGGAGCTCCAGGCGACCGCCCCGGGCGTGCTCCTCGCCGTGAGCATGGACCCGGCGGGCTTCGGCTGGGCCCTCGGCTCCATGGGCGTCGCACTGCAGACGCGCGACGGAGGGGCGACGTGGCTGCGGCGCGACTCGGGCACAGACAACACGCTGCGCGGCGCCGTGCTCGACGGCGTCGACGGCGCCGTGATGACGGGTGACGGCGGCACGGTCCTCACCGTGACGCCCGGCACGCCCTGACGCACGAGCACGCGGGAGGCGGCAGCCGTCTCAGCCGGGCAGGCCGAGGAGGACGGGCAGCTCGTCGAGGCCGCGGATCGTCGGCAGTGGCACGTCCCAGCGGCCGCGCCGGTCGAGCAGCACGCCGTGGCACCCGGCGGCGATCGCCCCGCGCACGTCGTCCTCGAGATTGTCGCCGACCATCACCGCCTCACTCGGGGCCACGCGCGCCTCGGCGAGCAGCGCGGCGAAGATCTCGGGCGCCGGCTTGCAGTGACCGACGACGCTGCTCGCGACCGTGAGGTCGACGAGGGCACCGAGACCGAAGTGCGACGCCACGGCGTCGAGATCGCGGCTCGTGTTCGAGAGGAGCGCGAGGGTGAGCCCGGCAGCGTGCAGACGCTCGAGACAGGGGAGGACGTCGTCGTACAGCGTGAAGTGCTCGACGTTCCACCACTCGGCGAGCTGGGCGCGCGCCGCCGCCGTCACCGCCTCGGGGTCGCCGCCCCCGAGCTCCTCGATGATGGTCGTGGCCACGATCTCGTAGACGCCCTCGTCGTGCAGGGTGCCGAGGAGCTCGCGACGCTCCATCATGGCGGCGTACACGGCGCGCTCGGCCGCGTCCCACCGCCCGGGGTCGAGATCGAGCCCGAACTCGCGCCCGAGCGCCCGGTAGCCCTCGGCCTCGAAGCGCCTCCCCGGGCGCAGCAGCGTGTAGTCGACGTCGAAGATCACGAGCGCCGGCGGCGTGGGGATGCGGGGCGAGGTCATGATGGTGGCGTCCGCCCACGGCGGCCGGCGCCGCGCGCGGCGCGGGAATCGGCGGTGGCAAAGACCTCGCCGGCCCGGTAGGACGAGCGCACGAACGGGGCGGCCACGACCTCGAGACCGAGCGCCCGGCCCTGCTCGGCCACGGCGTCGAACTCGCCCGGCGCCACGTACCGCACCACCGGCAGCCGGTCGCGCGCCGGACGCAGGTACTGCCCGACGGTGACGACGTCGACGCCGCTGGCGACGCAGTCGCCGAGGACTCGCTCGACCTCGGCGCGCGTCTCACCCAGGCCGAGCATGATGCCGGACTTGACGAGCGCGCGGTGGCCGCCCGCGGTGGCCGGCGCGCCCTCACGCGACCAAGCCGGCGTCTCCGGCCCCTCGGCCACCCTCAGGTGGGCGCGGCGGGCGCGGGCCCAGTCGGCCGCGCGCTCGAGCAGGCGCAGGGAGCGGCCGTAGTCGGCCCGCGGCCGCACCAGCGGGTAGAGCCGTGGCACCGTCTCAAGGTTGTGTCCGACGACATCGGGCCGCGCCGCGAGCACGGCCCTGAGAGCGTCGGCGTCGCCGAGGAAGTCGGGGACGAGCAGCTCGACGGTCGCCGACGGCAACGCGTCACGGAGCGCCGCGACCGTCGCCGCGAAGTGGGCGGCGCCGCCGTCCCCGAGGTCGTCCCGCGTGACCGAGGTGACGACCACGTGGCGGAGGCCGAGCCGCGCGGCCGCCTCGGCCACGCGGCGAGGCTCGTCGGCGTCGAGTGGCGCCGGCCCCGTCTCGCCGTCCGCCGCGGAGCTCTCCACGCTGCAGAAGCGGCAGTCGCGCGTGCAGCGATCGCCGAGGATCAGGAAGGTCGCCGTGCCCTCGGAGAAGCACTCGCCCTTGTTCGGGCAGCGCGCCTCCTCGCAGACGGTGTGCAGGTGGAGGTCGTCGAGCAGCGCACCGGTCGCCCGAAAGGCGGCGGGCGCCGGCGGGCGCACCTTGAGCCAGGACGGCTTGCGCGGCGACGCATCGCCGCCGGGCGGCGCCTGCCCTGCGGGCCGCGCCTCGTTCTCGGGCCGCGGCTGCTGCCCGGCCTGCGTCCGTGCGCCGGGCCGCGGCCGGCCGCCGGGCCGCGTCCGTCCGTCCCCGGTGCTCACAGGCTGTGCATGCCGCGGCCCAGGCCGCCGAGCGCGGCCTCGCCGACGCCCTCGGCGAGCGTCGGGTGGGCGTGGATCGTCTCGGCCACGTCGCGCAGGGTGAGGCCGGCGCGGGCCGCGAGGGCGAGCTCGTGCACGAGCTCGGTGACACGCGGCCCCACCAGTGAGGCGCCGAGCACCACGCCGCCGCCCGGCTCGCAGACGATGCGCACGAACCCCTCGGCCTCGCCCTCGACGACGGCCTTGGAGACCGCGTTGAAGCGCAGGTGAGCGACCTCGACCTCCCTGCCCTCCTGCTTGGCACGGTCCTCGGTGAGGCCGACGCTGGCGACCTCGGGGCTGCTGAAGACGCAGTTGGGCACGATGCGGCGGTCGACCGTGAGGCGGCCGCCGGTCACCGCGTTCTCGGCCGCCGCCTGGCCCTGGTGGTAGGCCCAGTGGGCGAGGAGCGGTGGCCCGGCCACGTCGCCGGCGGCGAACACGCCGTCCAGCGTCGTGCGCAGCGTCTCGTCGGCGACGACGAAGCCGCGGCCGTCGATCTCGACGCCGGCCTCGGCGAGGCCCATGCCCTCGCTGACGGGGCGGCGCCCGACGGCGACGAGGACGGCGGAGGCGACGAGCTCGCGCCCGCCGGCGAGGGCGAGGTGGACGCCGTCGTCCCGCCCCTCGGCGCGCTCGACGCCGGCCTTGAGGACGACCTCGATGCCGGCCCTCCTGAACGCCTGCTGCAGGGTCTTGCCGACGCGCTTGTCCTCGCCGGGCAGCAGCTGATCGAGCATCTCGACCACCGTGACCGCGGTGCCGAGGCGAGCGAAGACCGAGGCGAACTCGCAGCCGATCACGCCGCCGCCGACGATGACCAGGCTCGCGGGCACGTGGTCGATCCGCAGCAGCTCGTCGCTCGTCATCACGCGCGGATCGGAGAAGTCGAAGAGCCGGAGACGGACCGCGTCCGAGCCGGTGGCGAGGATGACGGCGTCGCCCTCGAGCGCGCGCCCGTCGTCGAGGGCGATACGGCCCGGGCCGGCGAGGCGGCCGTGCCCGGCGACGACCTCGACCTTGCGCGCCGCCAGCATGTGCTCGACGCCCTCGCGAAGCTGTCGCGCGGTCGCGTCCTTGCGCGCCATGAAGGCGGCGAAGTCGAGGGCGACGCCCTCGGCGTGCACGCCGAAGGCGTCGCCCTCGCGCGCCTGCTGCAAGCGTTCGGCGCCGGCGACCATCGCCTTGGTGGGGATGCACCCGCGGTTGAGACAAGTGCCGCCGATGTCGCGCGACTCGACGACCGCGACCTCCGCCCCGAGTTGCGCGGCGCGCAGCGCCGCGACGTAGCCGGCGGGTCCGCCGCCGAGCACGAGGATCTTCGTCATCAACTCGCCTCCTTGAGCATACGCAGGCCCGCCTCGAGGCGCAGCAGCACGCCGCCCCAGAGCCGGTCCGCGTCCACGACCACACCCGTCGCCTCGAGACCGTCGGCCTCCCACGGCTCGCCGAGGAGTGTCTCGACGGCCGCCACCAGCTCGTCCGGCGGCCGTCGCTCGAGCACCGAGCCGTGCACGAGCACGCGGCCCTCGCGGCGCGCCTGCGCCACGGCCACCAGCTTCTCTCCGCGCGACATGAGGTCGTGGCGCAGGACGCTGGCGAAGCACAGGGCCGAGCGCTGGTACGGCGTCCCGCGCGCGCCGTCGAGCGTCACCCCGAGGCCGCGCAGGGCTCCGGCGAAGGCGCCGGTCACCAGCTCGTAGGGCAGGGCGACGTCGGCGCCGGCGCGGCGGCCGGCACCGAAGGCGCGCGGCGGGAAGACAACGGCGAACGACCACTCAAAGCCCCCGCCGTGCAGTACCGCGCGGCCGCCCGAGGGCCGGCGCACGACGTCGAAGGGCAGTCCGGGCTTGAGCTCGACGTCCTGGAACTTGCCCAGCGAAAGCGCCGGCGGCGCCCACGTGTACCGTCGCGCCAAGACCTGGTCGACGGTCTGGAGCAGACCGTCGTCGAGCGCCATCTGGGCACCGCCGGAGGCGCTTGCGTCGGGCAGCACCTTGACGAGGCTCACGGGTACGCCTTCCTCGACCTCGAGGGGGCCGCGCGGCACGGGCCGCTCCTGCCCGTCGCGGCCCTCACGAGGCCGCGGCCCCTTCGTCCTCGGGGAACCGCTGGCGCACCACCGGTTTGCGCGCCGCCGACGCCTCGTCGAGGCGGCGCACCGGCAGCGTGTGCGGCGCCATGCAGACCGTCTCCGGGTCCTCGGCCGCCTCGCGCGCGACGCTGCGGAACGCCTCGACGATGCGGTCGAGCGACTCGCGCGACTCGGTCTCGGTCGGCTCGACCATGAGCGCCTCGTCGACGATCTGCGGGAAGTAGGTGGTCGGCGGGTGCACGCCGTGGTCGAGCAGCCGCTTGGCGACGTCCATGGCCCGCACGCCGTGCTCGCGCAACGGCGTCGCGGAGACGACGAACTCGTGCATGCAGCGGCGCTCGAAGGGCACGTCGAAGAGGTCGCGCAGGCCGGCGAGGACGTAGTTGGCGTTGAGCACCGCGCGCTCGCTGACCCGGCGCAGGCCGTCGGGGCCGAGGGCGCGGATGTAGGCGTACGCGCGGACGAGCACGCCGACGTTGCCGTAGAAGGTGCGTACCTTGCCGATCGACCGCGGCCGGTCGTGGTCGAGGAAGTAGGTGCCCTCCTCGCGCTTCTCGACCGTGGGCACGGGCAGGAACGGCACGAGCTCCTCGCCGACGACGATGGGGCCGGCGCCCGGCCCGCCGCCGCCGTGCGGCGTCGAGAACGTCTTGTGGGTGTTGAAGTGGACGATGTCGAAGCCCATGTCCCCGGGGCGCGAGATGCCCAGCACGGCGTTGGAGTTGGCGCCATCGTAGT
Source organism: Thermoleophilia bacterium (assembly GCA_035464075.1). Classification (GTDB taxonomy): domain Bacteria; phylum Actinomycetota; class Thermoleophilia; order UBA2241; family UBA2241; genus UBA2241. The sequence continues at coordinate 10,529 of DATHSP010000285.1, forward strand.
AGAGGAGGCCGCCCGCCCCGTGCACGAGCTCGGCGATCTCGAGGATGTGCTCCTCGAAGAGGCCGAGCGTGCTGGGGTTGGTGAGCATGAGGCCGGCGATGTCGCCCTCGGCGACGATCTCGCGCAGCCGGTCCATGTCGACCCCGCCGCGGGCGTCGCTCGAGACCGGCACGGGGTCGTACCCGGCCATGATGACCGAGGCCGGGTTGGTCCCGTGCGCCGTGTCGGGGATCACGATGCGCCGCGGCGCGCGGCCGCGGGCCTCGTGCGCGGCGCGCATGAGCAGCAGGCCGGTGAGCTCGCCGTGCGCGCCCGCCGCCGGCTGCAGCGTGGCGCGGGCGAGGCCGGCGATCTCGCAGAGCCAGCCCTCGAGCGTGTGCAGCAGCTCGAGGGCGCCCGGGGCGAGCGCCTCCGGCTGGTACGGATGCAGGCCGCGGAAGCCCTCGAGGGCCGCGGCCCGCTCGTTGACCCGCGGGTTGTACTTCATCGTGCAGGAGCCCAGCGGGTAGGCGCCGCTGTCGA
>DATHSP010000286.1:0-8194 GCA_035464075.1 Thermoleophilia bacterium
CCCCCCCCCCCCCCCCCGCCGCCCCCGTCAACGCTGGATCGCGAGCGTCAGGAAGTCGGCGTCGATCAGACCGGCGTGGTCGACGGCCTGGAAGCCGGCGACGTAGACCCGTCCGGGGGCGACGGCGACATCGAAGGCTACGTCGTCGCCCACATCCGCCTCACTGGGATAGGTGACCGGATCGGGGTAGGTCGTCTGCCAGAGGGTCGCTCCCAGAGCCGAGTACTTCAAGGCGACGATGTCGGTCCAGCCGCTCGCCCGCGTCACGAAGCCGCACACGTAGGTGCGGCCTCCGCTCGCGACGGCGACGGCCGTACCCGCATCGTAGCGCGCGCCGGCGCTCGAGAAGCCGCGCTGCCACAGGAGCGTGCCCCCCGCCGTGTACATGCGCGTGACGATGTCGGCGCCCGTGGCGCTCCGGTCGAGGCGCCCCGTGACGTGAGGACGGCCAAGGTCGTCGGCCGCCACGTCCGCCCAGATGTCGTCGTCGCCTCCGCTGCCGGCGACCCAACGCACCCAGAGACGCGCGCCGTCGCTCCCGTACTTGAGGAGGAGGGCGTCGCCCGGCTTGGTGGGGGTGAACTTGCCGCTTCCGCAGACGTACACCCCGCCGGCCACCGGGGCGATGGCCTCGACCAGGTCGTGGCGGTTCAGGGCGTCGTCGTAGTAGCGCACCCACTGACGCTCGCCGGCGAGCGAGTACCTGATGAGCACGACGTCGTCGCGGTGGCCGAGGCGGTTGCTCACCCCAGAGACATACACGGCGACGCCGCGTACGGCGATGGCGAAGCCGCGATCGAAGCGCGTCGTCGAGTTGTTGTGGCGCCTGGCCCACGCGAGCGTCCCGTCGGGACGGTACTTGACGGTGATGATGTCCATGGTGCCGTCGACCCGCTGGCTGCCGCCGGTCACGTAGACGTTGCCGTACTTGTCCAGCGCCACGGCCTCGGCCTCGTCGTCCCCGTTGGCGCCGGCGTTGAAGGTCCGGGACCAGAGCAGCGTGCCGCTCGGCGAGCCTGTGCCGTCGACGTTCAGGACCTTGAGCAGCACGATGTCGTTGCCGCTGCCCGCCCCCTGGGTGGTGCCGGCCACGTACACGCAGTCGCGTGCGTCGTCGACCACCACGCCGGCCGCCGTGTCGTTGGCCCCCGGGTTGGCCGGGTTGTCCCAGGTGGTGCCCACCGCGTCCCAGCGCAGGATGCCGTCGAGGTCGTAGCTGCGGTAGCGGATGTCGTACGCGTCCCGAGGTTCATCGATCCGTGCGGTCACAGCGTTGCCCACGACGATCGCGTGCCCGGCGGCGTCGGTGGTGAGGGCAACGGCCGACTCGTGGTAGGAGAGACCGGGCGTGAAGACGGTGTCGGCCCACAGGTGCTCGCCCGGGAGGGCGGCGTGAGCGGCGGCCGGAGCAAGCCCCACGACGGCCAGGACGATGAGCAGCGCGAGCGCGAAGCGGCGGCCGGGCGCGAGCGGCGAGCCCCGCGCCGCCTGGCTTGCCGTGGACGGCGCAGACGTCGGACCGACCTGTCTCATTGGGTCCCCCTTCCCGACGGTCGTCCTACTGACTTCATGGTAGCACCGTGGGCCGCCGTGCCAAGGGTATGCCGCGTTGAGTGGGGCCGGGAACGCACTTCGCCCAGGCCGACACGTACGCGCCGCGCGTCAGGACGCGCCGTCGGCGGGCGCGAGCGCTCGCCGGGCGTGCTCGGCGATCTCGTGCGCCTGCGCCACCCACACGCCGGGGGTCTCGCGGATCACGGCGATCATCGCCTCGAGCAGCGGCAGGCGCCCCGGACGGCCGATGAACTGCGGGTGCATGGTGAAGACGCAGCAGCCGCCGAGCCGGCGGATGCCCTCGAACTCCGCCGTCCAGATCGCCCGCACCTCGTCGACCGTGGAGATCTTCTTGGTCCAGCTCTCCTCCCCGAACCAGAAGTGGACGGCGTCGTCGAGGATCCAGTGCACGGGCAGCTCGACAATGCCGGCGCCGGGATGCAGGTACGGTCGGACGTCGTCCATCAGGTTCGAGGAGTACTCGAACCCGTGCTTCTCCAGGAGGCCGAGCGTATGCGGGCTGAACTCCCACGAGGGCGAGCGATACCCGCGCAGCGTCGGCGCGAAGCGAGCGAGTGCGTCCATGCCGCGGACAAGCTCCTCTTCCTCCTGCGCCGGCGTGAGGGCGCTCGGCGAGGTGTGGGTGTAGCCGTGGTGGCCGAGCTCGTGCCCCGCGGCGGCGATCTCGGCGACGCGCCCGGGGTGCCGCTCGGCGACCCGCCCCGGTACGAAGAACGTGGCCGGTACGCTGTGCCGCGCCAGTACCTCGAGGATCAGGGGGACGGCGACCTTGGCGCCGTACGTGCCCTGCGAGAGGAGACCCGGCCTGCCTGCGTTGGCCGGGTCGTCGGCGAGCCAGACCTCCTCGGCGTCAAAGTCGAAGGTGAAGGCGACCGCGCACTCGATGTCCGGCGGCCAGGACTGCGCGGTGTCGGTGCGGCCGCCCATGCCGCTCAGGCCCCCGCGCCGAAGAAGCTCGCGTACTCGAGCCGCCGGTACGGCGCGCTGCACGGCGTGCCGTCGGCGAGCCACATGACCTGTCCGTCGAGGTCCATGATGAGCGAGACGATCGTCTCCCCTTGCTCGGTCGGCCTGTCGCGCGGGTCGGCGTGCGCACAGATCCCCACGGGGTGGTTCGCGTGGTCGGCGAAGACCGCCTGCAAGAGCGGGACAGTGACGGGCCCCTCCCGCTCCGCGAGGAGGGCCCTCGCCCGCAGCAGCCTGAACGGGCTGTCGGGCATCCACCAGAGACCGACGTCGTGTGCGCCGGCGGTCGTGAAGTGGTTGGTGTGCACGAGAAGCCCGTCGGCGGGATCGATGAGGCGCAGGCCCGAGTAGTCGCCCGGCACGCCCTCGACGTCGACGGCCAGGCCGCTCGCGTGGGCCAGCATGTAGTTGGCCGACGATGAGCGCCGGGCGCGCTGCAGCGCGGCGAGGGCGGCCGGCAGGTGCTCGGCGTCGAGCAGCGCCCGCAGGCACACGTGGTAGGGCACACCGATGTCACCGGCGTCGCCGTCGCTGACCAGGGCATTGGTCGCAACGGCCACGCCGTTCGAGTTGAAGCCGGCTTTGGCCAGCAGGCCGGCCTCGACGGCCGTCACGTAGGCCGGACCCTCATCCTGCTCGGCTTCGAGCACGACCACGGTGTCGCGGGTGTGCGGCAGCCAGTCCCAGTTCTGGGCGAGCAGGGTGTGGCCCGAGTCGGTGACCGAGGGCAGAGCCGCGATCGAGGTGCACTCGCCGAGCGGCCGGGGCGGCGGCCCGTCCTCCCCGGCCCGCCGTCCGGCCGCCTCGCGTGCCTTGGCGGCGAACATGATCTCGGTGCGCACGTTGATGGCGAGGATCGCCTCGAGCGTCTGGCCCGAGCCTTCGGCCAGTCCGCGCATCTCCTCCAGGTACCGCGGTTCGAAGCGCTCGATCGCGGCGGCGTACGTGCCCGCCAGGGCGAGGACCTCGCCCCAGCTCAGCCCGGCGAGGTCCTCGTACACCTTCGCGTACGCCTCGACCGAGCGCAGTACGCGCCCACGCGCCTGCTCGCCGTACTGGCGACCGCGCTCGCGCGGGCCCCCGGTCACTCTCACGTGCGGATACAGCCTGCCCTCCATGCGACCTCCCGGGCCCACCCCCGGCGGGAGCCGGCGGCAGGGCGCAGCCCGGTCAAGGCGACCCAGCCGCCGCGAATGCCGAACGATCGAAGCCTAGACCATCGCACCGCCGGCGGGGAGAGGGCGGCCGCAAGAACGCGGCCGGCGCGCCTCAGCGCCGCGAGCGGCGCACCGCCGACCGGGCCACGACGTACCCGAGGACCGCGCCGACGATGAGCCAGAAGTAGAGGGCGATCCAGAGCGGCGAGGTCACCTTCACGGTCCAGAAGGAGATCGTGACCCGGGTCAGGTTCTGCAAGGCGAACAGCACCGCCACGGCGATGAGGACGATCAGCGGCGCGCCGAGACGCTGGGCGAGGCGCCGCCCGCGCGACGCGGCGGCGGCGGGCTTCGCGACTGCGGGGCGACGCGCGGCGCGCCCGGCCCCGGGGGTCACGTCGCCGTCCGACGACCGCGGCTGAAGTACCTCCCGCTCGTGACCCTGAGTGTCGCCGCCACCTGCGTCCATGTCGTCTCCCCCGCCCTCGGGGCCCGGCCGGGCTTGGGCTCCGATGGCCCACTCACGACCGAACGCCCATCACCACAGGCATGCTAACCGATTGGTCACCGGATTGGCGAGGCAGCGGCCGCGCCGACGGTCGCCGGACGCCGATCCGAGGCCGGCGGAGGCCGGCGGGCCCCGCCGCCCCGCGGGCCTTCGTCCGGCACGCCGGCTCGAGAAGACCTGGTGCTGCTCCTTCCACGGCCGACACCTCCACGTGCCGGCATGGCCTCACCTGACGGAGCGTCACTGGTATAAGGCCCACTGATTTGCGCGATAAGAGATGAGCGTTCTATAGTGCCCGGACGACTCCTTCGCGACAACGGCAGAGGCGCACTCCGAGGTGACCGATGACGACTCATGAGACCGTGGCACGACTCTTGGCCGAGCTTGACGGCAAGCCGGCCGAAGAAATGCTTGCCGTGGCCGCGCGGCGGTTCGAAGGTCGCGTCGCCTTCGCCTCGTCGCTCGGGCCGGAAGACCAGGTCATCACCCACATGATCGCCGAGGCCGGCATCGACATGCGCATCTTCACGCTGGACACCGGGCGGCTCTTCCCCGAGACCTACGACCTGATCGCCCGCACGACCGACCGGTACGGCCTCTCCATCTACACGTACTTCCCGTACGGCGCCGCGGTGGAGGAGATGGTCGGCCGGCACGGCATCAACCTGTTCCGCACCAGCATCGAGTCGCGCAAGATGTGCTGCGGCGTGCGCAAGGTGCGGCCGCTGCGGCGCGCGCAGTCAGACCTGGACGCCTGGGTCTGCGGGCTCCGCAGCGGCCAGGGCGCCACGCGCCAGAAGGTCGAGCCGGTGGAGTGGGACGACGCCGGAGAGCTCATCAAGTTCAACCCGCTGGCGGACTGGGACGAGGAGCGGGTGTGGCAGTACGTGCGCGCGAACGACATCCCCTACAACCCGCTGCACGACCAGGGCTTCCCCAGCATCGGCTGCGCGCCCTGCACTCGCGCCGTGGCGCCCGGCGAGGACTTCAGGGCCGGCCGCTGGTGGTGGGAGGACCCGGACCAGCGCGAGTGCGGCCTGCACCATCGCACCGGCGCCGCCGACAGGCCGGTAGGCGACGGGGCCTGAGCCGCGCCTACAGCGCCTGGTCCCAGGCACGCCCGGGCCGCCCGTAGCCGCAGGAGAGGCTGTGTCGTCACCGCGTGCGGGACGACGCACGCGTCCGGGGTGACGCACGCGTCCGGCGCCGGCCCTCGTGAAGCCATGCGGGTCAGCCTGCCGCAGGTCCTCCGTCGACCACGAGCGCCGTGACGACGAGGACAGGCGCCCGCGGGCGGGCGACCGGTCGCGGGCGGGGAAGGGGTCGGGGCGCTCGTGAGCGCCCCGACCCCTTCCCCGCCCGCCGGTCAGGCCACGAACCTCCCGGCGTCCGGCTCGAAGTAGCGCATCTCGCGGACGGCCTCGTACGGCACACCGAACTTGTCGAGGACGCCGATGATGGACTGTGCGTCCGGCGCCTCCCAGTCGCAGTACGTGACCTGATCGCTGGCCCCGCACCACGTGCACAGCCAGGTGACCCCCGGAGGCATCTCTCCCCGGCGCTGGGCGAGGCCGGCGAGATCCTCCTCCTTGAACGACCCCGGGTGGACGGCGATGAAGCGTGGCATGGCTCCCTCCTCTGCCGCTGCCTTGAGCGAGCGGGTCCCCGGTCGCGACACGGAGACGGGTCCCTGCGCCGGATGGACCCTGCCGGGGTCCGCCCCGGCCGACACGGTATCTACCACCGACAGGGCGAGCCTTGACCGTTGGCCCGACCTGACGCACGGCAGGGAGTGACAGGAGGAGGAGGAGGAGGAGGCAGCGGCGTCGCCACGCCGTTCGGGGCCGCTCGCGCCGGGGGCTGACGTTTCGCTTTCGCGCCCCGGGGCTAGCCTGTCTCCACCCGGGCCGCGCGGCGCGGGACGACCTCGAGGGCGAGCGCGGAGATGACGAGATGAACGAGGTGCTCATCGGCGAGAGCTTCGTCGGCGACGGAGCCGACGCCGCCCACATCAACACGGTGCTCGGCCGCCGTGACGGGCCGGTGGGCGCCGCCTGGGCCACGGCGCTGGCGACGCCGCGCGAGGGTCACGTCCCGTTCATGGTGGTGCTGCAGCCGGGGCTCGCGATAAAGCCGTTCACCCTCTTCGTCAACAAGGCCGCCCCCGCCTCCGAGACGCACGGCCTGCTCACCTGGGGCGCCGCCCAAGCAGGCGTCGCCGCCGGTGTCACGCAAGCGGTCGCCGACGGCGTGATCGCCCGCGAGGCCGTCGACGACCTCGTGCTCATCGCCGCCGTCTGGGTGAACCCGGCGGCGAACGACGAGGAGACGGTCTTCGCCAACAACCGCGAGGCGACGCTCACCGCGCTGCGCAACGCGGCGGCCGGCCTGCCCGAGCTCGACGACCTGCTCGCCGTGCGCGACGAGCCGCGCAACCCCTTCTTCAGGACCACCGATGACGACGGGGGCGTGAGATGAGCGGCAGGGTGGACGTCGGAGGCGCGCCGGCGGCGCGCGTGGCCTTCATCGGCCTCGGCCACATGGGCGGCCCGATGAGCCTGCGCATCGCCCGGGCCGGCTTCGACCTGACCGTGCACGACGTCGACCCGGCGGCGACGGTGCCGCAGGTCGCCGCCGGGGCGCGGGCCGCGGCCTCGGCCGCTGAGGCCGCGGCGGCGGCCGACGTGCTCATCACGATGCTGCCGACCCCCGTGATCGTCGAGGACGTCATGGTCGGCACCGGAGACGCGCTGCACGCTCTGCCCGACGGCGCCGTGTGGGTCGACATGTCCACGTCCGTTCCGGCGGTCGCCGACCGCGTGCGAGCCCGCGGCGCGGCCTGCGGCATCCGCGTGCTCGACGCGCCCGTCGCCGGCATGTCCAAGGGCGCGGCCGAGGGCACGCTGCAGATCTACGTGGGGGGCGCACGCGAAGACTTCGAGTTCGTGCGCCCCGTCCTCGAGACGATGGGCGATCCCGAGCGGATCATCCATGTCGGGGGCCACGGCGCCGGGTACACGGTGAAGCTCATGCTCAACCTGCTCTGGTTCTCCGCAGTCGTGAACCTCGCCGAGGTGCTCACGGTGGGTGTGCGCGCCGGGGTCGACCTCGAGGTGTTGCACCGCGCACTCGTCGCCGGCCCCACCAACAGCGTCCTGCTCGAGCGCGACATCCTGCCCCTCCTGAGGGAGGGGGACTACGAGAAGGGCTTCGCCCTGGCGCTGGCCTGTAAGGACCTGGGCCTGGCGGTCGACCTGGCACGGTCGGTCGGCGTGCCCGTGGAATCGAGCGCCCTCGTCGAGCAGATCGTCCGCCGAGCCCGTGCCGCCTACGGCGACGACGCCGGCGAGCTCTCGGCGGTGCGCCTCTACGAGGAGCTTGCGGGTACCGAACTGCGGATGAACGGCGGGTGCGGACCGCGACCCTGAGCGGCGGACCAGAGCGGCGGACCTCAACGGTGGGCGCTCATCGATGCCGGCCGCACGCTACAGTGCGAGCCGGAGGCGGGACTCGAGGGCGCCGGTTCGATATATTTCGGTCCATGTCCGGCGCCGCCGAAGCGCTGCTGCCCCTCGTCCGCCACCTCTGCGGTGGTGACCCCCCTCTGTGCCTGCGTCTCTGGGACGGCAGCGAGATCGCACCGGCGGCCGCTCCGGGCGCCGGAAATCCGAGTGCCGCCGCTCCGGGCGCCGGCGATCCGAGTGCCGCCGATCCCGCCGGCCCCGGCCCCGGCCGCGACCCGGGGGCGAGCGACGGCGCGACCATCGTGATCTCGTCGCCGAGCGCCGTGCGGCGCATCCTCTGGCAGCCCAACGAACTAGGGCTGGCCCGCGCGTACGTCGCCGGCGAGATCGAAGTGCAGGGTGACATCTACGCACTCTTCCGGCTGGAGGGCCTGCTCTCGTCAGCGGACCGTCCGGACGGCTGGAGGGCGCGCCTCGAGGGCGGGCGGCAGCTCTTCGCGGCCGCGCGCGCCTGCGGCGCGCTC
>DATHSP010000287.1:0-1998 GCA_035464075.1 Thermoleophilia bacterium
CCGGCGCCGAGAGCACGCCGGTCGCTGCCGGAGATGAGGGCTCCGCGATCGCGGCGGCCGCCGCGGGGCGGAGCGCGGAGACGGCGTCGTGAGCGCCCGTGCGGAGAACCCGTTCGTGATCCTCTGCGAGTGCGCCGGGACGATGGAGAACATCGACTTCGAACGCCTCGAGGCCGCCGCGCGCGAGCACGCCGAGGTGCTGCGCGACCGCCACTGGTGCAGCCGCGAGGGCAAGGCGCGCCTGCTCGAGCTGATGGAGGCCGGCGACGGGCGCAAGCTCGTCTTCGCCGGCTGCTCGACCGACTTCGCGGCGCGCCGCTTCCAGAAGCTGCGCGCCCGCGGCCTGCACCTCGAGATCGCCGACATCCGCGAGGGCTGCAGTTGGGTCCACGACCACGACGTCGCGGCGGTGACCGACAAGGCCATCCGCCTCGTCGAGGCGGCGGTCGCCCACCCGGCCGCCGTGGCCGACGAGCTCGCGCACACTCACCGCCGGGACGAGGTGCTCGTCATCGGCGGCGGCGTGGCCGGCACGCAGGCCGCCGCCGAGGTCGCCCAGATGGGTCACCGCGTCGAGCTCGTCGAGCGGCGACCCTTCCTCGGCGGCCGCGCGGCGCGCATCGGCAGCGTCTTCCCGACCAACGACTGCGGACAGTGTCTGCCGACCAGCGACCAGCAGGCCGGGGTGCGCAAGTGCTTCCACCGCAACCAGGTCATCGACCATCCCAACCTCCACATCTGGCGGCGGACGACGGTCGAGTCGGTCACCGGCCGCCCCGGTGACTTCGAGGTCGCCCTCCGCCGCCTCCCGTACATCGTCACCGACGCCTGCGTCAACTGCGGCACCTGCGAGACCGTCTGCCCCGTCGATGCCGCCGAGCCGGGCAAGAAGGCGATCTTCACCGAGTACTACGACGGCCGCGTCGTGCGCACCGTCGACCTCGAGACCTGCACCTTCTGCGGCAAGTGCGTCGAGGAGTGCCCGGTCGACGCCATCGACTTCACGCAGTCCCCGGTCCGCGAGACCGTGCACGTCGGGGCCATCCTCACCGCCGTCGGCTGCGAGCCGGCGCCCTCCGGCCTGCTCGAGTACCTCGGCTACGGCCACGAACACGTCATGACCCAGGTCGAGCTCTCCGAGATGATGGACGAGTGGGAGGACCAGGCGGCCCTCGGCCTGACGCCGGCGCGCGAAGTGGTCATGGTCCAGTGCGCCGGCTCCCGCGACCGCAAGCGCCTGCCCTACTGCTCGCGCCTCTGCTGCATGATCGCGCTCAAGCACGCGATGCGCTTGAAGCAGCTCTTCCCGCAGATGAAGGTCACGATCTGCTACCTCGAGATGCGGACGGCCGGCATCGGCTACGAGAACTGGTTCCTCGCCGCGCGGCGCGCCGGGGTCGAGTTCCTGCGCGGCACCCCGCCCGAGGTGCAGTTCGACTCCCGGGGCAGACCGGTCATCGAGCTCGAGGACGTCACCGCGGCGCGCAAGATGGTGCTGCGGCCCGACGTCGTCGTGCTGTCGGCGGGGATGGTGCCGGCGGCCGAGACCCACGAGCTCGCCGAGACGCTCGGGATCCAGCTCGACGAGGACGGCTTCGTCGAGATCCTCGACCGCAAGCACCGCGCCACCGAGACGTCGGGCGAGGGGATCTTCGTCTGCGGCTCCGCCGCCGGCCCCAAGGCCCTCATCGAGGTGACGACCGAGGCCTCGGCGGTGGCCAGTGAGATCCACAACTTCCTGCGCTCCGCGGGACGGCGTAAGACGCCCGCCTCGACGGTCGACGCCGCGAGCTGCGTCGGCTGCGACACCTGCATGACGGCGTGCCCCTTCGACGCCATCACGCTCGTGGACCGGCCCGACGACGCGCCGCGCCCGGCAGAGGTCAAGGACGACGGCAAGCTGGCGGTCATCGACGATCAGGTCTGCCGCGCCTGCGGGATCTGCGCGGCGGTGTGCCCCGAGGTCGCCATCGCCCACCATCTGACCGACGATGCGAT
>DATHSP010000288.1:0-6991 GCA_035464075.1 Thermoleophilia bacterium
ACCTCACGGTCGCCCCGCCGCCCTTCTTTCGTCGCTACGGTCGCGGGTCACGCCCAGAGCCCGTCACCCGCTCGGGCGCGGCCCTGCGGCCGTGACCTCAGACGAAGTAGACGTCCTTGAAGTACATCCGGCCGATCGGACCGGCGAGCTTGTCCAGCTTGTAGCCCGTGGTCGTCTCGGAATGGGCGTCGAGCTGGTTGCGCCACGCCCAGACGATGTAACCGCCCTCGTTGTACTCGATCTCCTGCGCCTGCGAGATCAGAGCGTTGCGCTCGGCGTCGTCGACCGTCTTGAAGGCCTGCTGGACGAGCGCCAGCCACTCGGCGTTGTCCCAGTGGGTCTCGTTGTACGGCGCATCGGGCATCGTGCCCTGGCTGGCCTGGGCGAGGAAGCCGCGCGTCGCCCAGAAGTCCTGCGCGAACGGCCACGTGAGATAGTCCTCGCCGTAGAAGACGCCGGCGTCGACCTTCTTGAGCTTGACCGTCACGCCGGCTGCCTTGGCTTGCTCGGCGAACACCTGCGCCGCCGCGACCTCGTCGCCGCCCAACGCTCCCTCGGAGGTGACGAGCTCGACCGTGAGGTCACCGTCGTAGCCCGCCTGCTTGAGCAGGGACTTGGCCTGCTCGATGTCCTGCTCGCGCTGCGGAAGATCGGGGGTGCCGGCATCGTACCGGGCGTACATGTCGTTGGCGACGGCGCCGATCCCGCTGTACGCCTGGTCGATCATCTGCTGGCGGTCGACGATCAGGCGGAACGCCTGGCGCACGCGCACGTCGTCGAACGGCTTGACGTCGATACGCATGGTGAAGGGACGCCAGCCGCCGGTCTCGGCATTGAGGAGCGCCAGTCCGTCGGTGGCCTCGATCACCTGGGCCTGGCTCTTCGGCAGCTGGGACATCGCCTGGATCTGGCCGGAGCTCAGCGCGTTGATGCGCGCCGTGTCGTCGGCGAACTCGAGCATGGTGAGCGTGTCGACATACGGAGGGGTGTCCCAGTAGTCGGCGAACGCGTCCCACTTGAACTGCTCGCCGGGCTTCATGTCGACCATCTTGAACGGGCCGCTGCCGATCGGGTTCATCGGGTCGAAGCCCACCGGGATGATCTTGGCGCTGCGCTCGGCGAGATTCTCGTCCAGCAGCACGTTCGCCGTCGTGAGCTGGAACTCGACCGTCCGGTCGTCGACCTTCTTGATGGTGCCGGGGCCGACGCCCGTGAGCGCAGCGGAGGCGACCTTCGGGTCGGCGGGGTCGACGATGCGCTCCATGGAGAAGACGACGTCGTCGGCGGTGACCGGCGAGCCGTCGTGCCACAGCACCCCGTCCCGCAGCTTGAACTGCCACACGGAACCGTCGGCGTTGGGCTCGAAGCTCTCGGCCAGCAGGGGCTGGAGATTCATGTCGAAGTCCCACGTGGTGAGGCCCTCGTACATGATGTACTGGATGGCGATGTCGGGCTCGAACGAGCCGATGTGCGGGTCGGCCGTGTCCTTCGCCGAGCCGCCGACGATGCCCACCACGAGGTCGCCGCCCTGGTTGGGGGTACCCGCACCGTTCTCGCCCTCGCTCGGCTCTTCATCGCCGCCACAGGCGGCGGCCACCGGACCGAGGGCCGCGAGACCGCCCACGGCGGCCGCGCCCTTGAGGAGGTTCCGGCGCGTCACCCGCGTGCCGGCGAGCTCCCAGATGAAGCCGTTGTCGTCACTGCTCATGTACATCCCCTTTCGCGTGCGGAGAAAGACCGCCCCCGGCGGCGCTCAAAGCTGCGCACAGCCCCCCGCGGCGGTTCCTTTGCCGTGACTCACAGAGTCCGTGAAGACGACCTCCCCACTAGAGCCTCACCGGCGAGAGCCTGACCCGCGCCGGCCGCTCGCCGAGCCGCGACGGACGGCGGCGGCCGATAGGCCGAGCCTCAGTCGCCATGAGCGCCACCGTACCACTCATAGGCACCAGCCTAACACTCATGGGCGCCACCCTACCACTTCATCCCGAGCGGCTACAAGCGATTCGCAGCAGAATCCGAGCAGCAATCGCCAATCTACATCATCTTCCTGTACTTCTCCGGCGAAGTCGCTGTCGTTCCGTCAAACGGCCGTCGGCGCAGGCTCCGCCCATGGGCAGGTCTCCCGGGAAGACCTCCGGCGGGGACGGCAATGACGGAATCACGAAGCTGAAGACGAAGAGACTTCAGGTAGCTGAACTGATATCATGATTTCGTAATGCAATACGATGAAGAACGTGCCAAGCGGTGGGCATCACCAACCGCCGACCCGGCCGCGACGCCGCGGCTCAGCGAGACGCGAGGGATCTGATGAGCGCCGGCAGCCCAGCGGTGCGGCACGGCCCCTACCGTGACGTCGTCGCCGGCCTCACCGTCGCCGCAGCCCAGGTCGGCAACGCGATGGCCTACACGCTCCTCGCGGGCGTCCCGCCGGTGCACGGCCTCTACGCGACGATGGTCGGCACGCCGGTCGCGGCCCTGACGGCCGGCTCGCAGCGCATGGCCGTCGTGCCGACCGCCGCCCTCTGCCTCGCGGCCGGGGGGGCCCTCGCCACGCTGCCCCCCGAGCGGCGCCTCGCCGGGCTGCTCGCCCTCACCCTTCTCGCCGGCCTTCTCATGCTGGTCGCCGGCCTGCTGCGCGCCGGGGGCCTGATCCGCTTCATCTCGAGGGCCGCCATGGTCGGCTTCATGGCCGGCGTTGCCGTGCAGATCATCCTCAGCCAGCTCACGGTGGTCACCGGCTTCGCGAGCACCCACTCCAACCGGGCGGCGCGGGCGCTCGACCTGCTCTCGCACCCCGGCGCCGTCGACCCGACCACGGTCGTGGTGGGCCTCGTCACGGTCGCGCTCGTCCTGCTCCTGTCCCGAACGCCCTTCCGGCTGCTGGCCATCGCCGCCGCGCTCGTCGTCGTCACCGTCGCGGTCGCCCTGCTCGACCTGCCCTCCGTCGCCGTGGTCGAGGACATCGCCCCGATCCCCGACGGCCTGCCGCTGCCCCAGCTCCCCGACCTGTCGCTCGCGCCGCGCCTGCTCCTCCCCGCCCTGGCCCTCACCATCATCGCCCTCGTCCAGGGCGCGGGCATCAGCTGGACGGTGCCCAACGACGACGGCGGCTGGGGCGACACGAGCCGGGACTTCGTCGGTCAGGGTGCCGCCAACATCGCCGGCAGCTTCTTCGGCGGCGGGCCCGTGGGCGGCTCCGTGCAGGCGACGGCCCTGAACGTCCGGGCCGGCGCCCGCTCGCGGTGGTCGCTGGTGGTCGCGGGCGCCGCCGTGGCGGCGGTCGTCGTCGGCGCCGCCCCGCTCGTCGCCCAGGTGCCCCTCGCGGTCACGGGCGGCATCCTCCTGGTCGCCGCCGCGAGCGCCATCGACCTCCGCGCCGTGCGCGACATCTGGCGCGCCGACAGGCTGTCGGCCGGCGTCATGGTGATCACCTTCGTGCTGGTCCTGCTGATACCGCTCCAGTACGCTGTGCTCGCCGGCGCAGCGATCTCGGTGCTCAAGTACATCTACCTGGCGTCGCTCGACGTGCGCGTGGTCGAGATCGAGGTCTGCGACGGCCACCTGCACGAGCGTTCCTGCCCGCTCGCGCTGCGCGACGACAGCGTCACCGTGCTCGACATCTACGGCAGCCTGTTCTACGCCGCCGGCCCCAAGCTCCGCGCCTCGCTGCCCGCCGTGGGCGCGGCGCGACGCGCCGTGGTCGTCCTCCGCCTGCGCGGGCGCGAGACCCTGCAGAGCGCCACCATCGCCCTCATCCGCACGTACGCCGCCGAGCTCGCCGCCGGCGGCGGACGCTTGTACCTGTCGGGCGTGGGGCCCGAGATGATGGAGCAGTTCCGGCGGACCGGGCTGTCGCAGACGCTGGGCGAGGACGCGGTCGCGCCCGCCACCGACGAGCCCTACGGGTCGTGCGAGGCCGCCCGCGTCCGGGCCGAGGCCTGGCTCGCGACACAACGCGAGGAGGGCTCGGCGCCGCGGGACCCGGCGGCAGGCTGAGACGACGGGGCGGGCGGCAGCCTCTGAAACGCGACGCCGCTCGGCCCGGCTGCGAGTTGGGGCGGCCGGCGCGGCGGGCGACCCGGCGCCGCCCGGCACAGGTCGCCGGTGCTCACGACCCGCCGGCGAGCTGAAGCAGGTCGCAGGACGGCGACCGCGACGACCGGGTGACGCGCGCCGCCGGGCGGGGCTTACGCCTCCGCGGCGCCGGCGGCGTAGGCCTTCTGCAGGATCTCCGCCACCTCCGGCCGGGTGAACCACTCGGGCAGCTTCCTGCCTTTGGCGAGGTACTCCTCGCGCACCTGCGTGCCGGAGATGGAGCAGGTGCGAGCGCCCGGGGGGACCTTGCCGACCTCTTCGTAGCGGTCCTCGTCGGCCAGGTAGACCAGCTCCTCGAAGCCCACCGGCGTCACGCCCACGTCGGCGGCGTACTGCCGCGCCGTCTCCAGCGCCTCATAGGGCCCGTAGAACGGCTCACCGCGCGAGTCCTTGCCCGGCCCGGCGTGGTCGCGCCCCATGATGAGGTGCGAGGCGCCGTAGTTGCGGCGCACGATCATGTGCCACACGGCCTCGCGCGGACCGGCGAAACGCATGGCCAGCGGCATGAGCGAGAGCAGCGTCGTGGCCGCGTCGTAGTACTGGCGCACGAGGACCTCGTAGGCCTTGACGCGCAGGGCATGGTGCACGTCCTGCGGCCTCGTCACGCCGACGGCGGGATGGATGAGCAGCGTGCCGCCCACGCGGCGGGCAGCGCGCTTCGTGATCTCCTCGTGGATGCGATGCATCGGGTTGCGCGTCTGGAAGGCGACGACCGTGTCGTGCCCCAGCGCGGCGAGCGCCGCCCGCGTCGCCGCCGGCGTACGGCACAGGGGCCCGTGGAGGCGGTGTCGGGGCAGGTCGAGCACGACCGGGCGGCCGGCGACGCTGTACCCCGGCCGACCCGCCGATTCGGCGACCAGAGGATGGGCGCCGTCGGTCGTGCCGAGCACGGCACGGAGCTCGCGCCCGACGTCGCAGCGATACATCTCGTCGACGGCGACGACCGCGACCACGGCGCCTTCCTCGTTCGTGAGCGCGATATCTTCGGGGGCGCCGCGCAGGTCTTCGGCGCGCGCGGGCAGGACGACCGGGACCGGGAAGACCGTGCCGTCGGCGAGACGCATCTCCTCGAGCACCCTGTCGCGATCCTCACGGCCCATGAAGCGGTCGAGGGGCGAGAACGCACCGACGGCGAGCATCTCGAGGTTGTACTGGCCTCTCGGAGACAGCCGGACGCGGGGGAGCCGGCGCGCGCGTTCGAGCAGCTCCGCGCGCTCCTCCCCAGGGACGACGAGGTCGACGAGGCGGCCCCCGAAGGGGGTGATGAGGTCAGAGGGGCGCGGTGAGGACGACATGGTCGCAGCTCACCGCGCCCCCGCAGCCCCCGCCCGCCCTACGGGCGCAGGCGGACGTCGTACATCGCCTGGTAGTACGGCATGCACTCGTCGTACATCGCCTTCAACTCGGGCACGTCGTCGACCGTGTACTCGAAGGTCTCCATGTCCCTCTGGAAGCCGGTGCTGTCGCCGGCGTCCAGGTGCCACATCTCCCAGTCCTTCCATTCGGGCTGGAACACGGGCTCCCAGGTGAGCGACTCGGGCAGGTAGGGGATGCCGACCTTCTCGCAGTACTGCTTGACCACCGACGCGGCGTCGATGAGCAGGTCCTCGGCGTCGACGACCGCCGGCACCTCGCCGGTGATCTCCTTGGCGAGCTCGAAGAGCTTGAACTGCGACTCGAAGCCGATCTCCCGCAGGGTCACGCCGGGGTCGAGCTTGTGGTAGGAGACCAGCGTGAGGGCGGGGTCGCGGATGATGAACGTGTTGACGAAGCGCTTCATGAAGTCTTTGTCGGCGAGGTCACTGACGTAGTAGGCCATGTCCTTGAAGAAGACGGGCTTGTCGGCGGTCGCGGCCTCGATCATCTCGAGCGTGCCCTCGAAGGTCCGGGGATGGCCCTCCTGGGGCTGCATGCCCACGGGCTCCTTCGCCTTGGCTTCGAGGTAGAAGTAGTATCCGAACGGCTCGTGGATGACCTTGAAGTCGCCGCGCTCCATCATCATGCGCTCGAAGCCGGTCGAGATCGAGCGGGGGACGGACCAGAGGGGGACGATGATGTTCATGCAGTGCTCCTCGTCGAGCGGTACAGGGCCGTTGACGCGACGGCGGAGGATGGCCGGGCGGGTCGGTGACGGCCCGATCCGCGCCGGCGGCGCCGCCCTCGGCGCGTCCGCGGACACCCTAGCATCGCGCGCTGGAGCTGACAAGCTCGTCGCGACGGAATCCTAGCGTCATGGGCGTAATCTGATACGGTACTGAGGTAGATGGGAAGAATCGCGACATCAACCGATTCGGGGGGGCGAAATCGATATGAATCATGAACCGCGACCCGTCGTTCGCCAGGGGGCGATGCCCCACGGCACCCTGGCGCTCGACGATCTCGACCGCCGAATCATGAAGCTGCTGCGCCACGACGGGCGCCTGACGTACGCGGAGATGGCGCGCACGGTCGGCGTCTCCGAGCCGACCGTGCGCAAGCGCATCGACCGCCTGACGGACGGCGGGGCGATCACCATCATGGCCCGCATCAACCCCGCGCCGATCGGTTTCCCGGTCGACGCGTTCATCGCGGTCCGGGCCGAGCGCGGCCGTGTGATGGAGGTCGGCAGCAAGCTTGCGGCGATGGAGCACGTGGCTTACGTGGCCTACGTGGCCGGCAGCTTCGACATCGTGATCGAGGCGTTCCTGCCCGACACCGAAGGCCTGTTCAAGTTCCTCAACGAGGACCTCGAGGCGATCGACGGCATCAGCTACTCGGAGACGTGGCACGTGCTCCGCACCGAGAAGTTCTTCTACAACTGGGAGGGCGAGGACGTCGGCCTGAACGACGCCGGCTGAGGCTGTCCGGCCGCACGGGGCCGACCCGCGGTGGCGAGGCGAAGGGCGGCGGGGGGGCC